>NZ_CABTML010000100.1:0-29188 GCF_902485895.1 uncultured Anaerobiospirillum sp.
ATCAACTGTAGTGAAAAAAGAGGTATAAATTATTAAAGTTAAAAAACTGGCAGTCAATCAACGGCATATTTAAAGGCCGATGATTTAATATGCAAAGATTAGTTGACTAGTTTAATACCGCTAGATAAGCGCTGGTAGGTAGTTGTTAAGGAGTTCTGGACATTACCTAAGTAGCGCTGGCCCTGAAGAGCGCTGTAGTTTGTGTTTACATATACTGCCATGATTGATATTCCTCTTAATAGCTAGAGCGTGTAGCACGGCAGCCATTTGAGGCGTACCAGATCTGACTCGCTGTATGGGCTGACATTAGATGCATGCCCTTACACTTTGTATAACGACTTATTATGATTTAGTTATATTTTGTAAAAATTCATTAACTTTAGAAATGCTTGCGCATCTTATATTTTGGTACTGCTACATGTATGTAGCCGAGAGCTGCTAAACTGCATAAGTTTGGGATCTTTAGATTAAAAGGGGAGATGTATGTGTGATACGTATAATCTTGAGCGTTTTGTTGAGGCGCAAAAGTCAGAATACGATGTTGCGTTGAGCGAGATTCGTGAAGGGTGCAAGCGGTCGCACTGGATTTGGTTTGTGTTTCCGCAAATGGCATCTTTAGGCTTTAGCTACAATGCGCGTTTTTACGGGATTAGCTGTCTTGATGAGGCTAGGGCTTATCTTGCTCATCCCATTTTAGGAAAGAGATTGCGTCAAATTACCGAGGCCTTGCTGATGCATAAGGGTAAAGATGTGTTAAGTATCTTTGGTGCAATAGATACACTCAAAGTGTGCTCGTGTATGACATTATTTGATGCGGTGTCGCCAGATGATGTCTTTAGGCAGGTGCTTAAGACTTTCTATGAGGATAAGAGAGATGCGCAGACCTTAGCCTTAGTCAGAGGCTAAGGCTAGGTCTGAGCTCAAAAAGCGAGTGCGGGTTATTTGCTATGCTTTAGAGCTCAATGATCTCGAGGTCATCAGGGACGAGAATTTGGCCGTTAAAGACGGTAGCTGCCTCGGCGCTGTAGGTTTGTTTGCGAGTGCTTAGAGTGTGATCTTCGGTGTGGTACATAATGAGAGTAGACACGCCAAGAGCTGCTGCATTCTTGCCTGCATCGAGAGCGGTGCTATGATTTTTCTCGTAAGGCTTGTAGATCTCACGATCGTCGTAAAGGCAGAAGGCCTCGTGCATGAGATAGTCGGCACCTTTTGCGTATGCCTCAACAGTTGAGTTGTAAGGCTCATCGCCTAGGCATACTAAGCGCTTGCCATTAGGCAATATCGCGCTATAGCCAAATTGTTTTTCTTTAGGACTATGAATATCAAAGCAGGTAAGCTCCATGCCTGCAGCTTGGATCTTTTGACCATCGGTAATTTCATTGAGAATTACGCCACTGCCTAAGTGCTTGAGATCTTTTGCCTTGAGGGTAAGTCGACAGATGGTGTCGATTACATTGATGACTTTGTCATGACCGTAGACATTGAAAGTGCCAGTGTATTTGCCTGAGTTCATTAGCATCATGACTCTACGGATAACCCAGATAGTACCGAGAATATGGTCGGTGTGAGCATGGGTCACAAACATGTCTTGAATCCTGCTCAGATCAATCTTGGCTTTTTCAAATTGGGCCAAAATACCGTTGCCGCCGCCTGCGTCAACTAGCATCATGCCCTTGTCTGTTTCGATGGTATAGCAAGTGTTATAGCAATGGGTTACGAAGGCATCGCCTGTACCTAATATAGTGATTTTAGCCATAAGCAACAATTCTTTGGTTTTAGTAAGTCAAAATAGCCTGGTGTGGCTTTGGTGGCATCTTTTAGTGATCTTGCTTTAGGCTTTTGCTCTTTTGATTAGAGAAACTCTGATGCTAGAGTGTACAGAGCTAGAGCTGCAAAGATCAAAGCTGCAGATCCATCAAGAATCAGGTTAAAGAGCCTGGTTTTAAACTGCTCAGCAAGTTTACCTGCAAAGATCGCAATACTACCAAAGACAACAAAGGTACTCATAGCCATGATAAGTCCCATAATGGACATGTAGAACATGAGCTCATACTGACCTAGGCCTTGAGGTAGAAACTGTGTAAAGAAAGACAAGAAAAACAGCTGAACTTTAGGATTCGTGCAGTTCATGATGACACCGCGACGAATCATCTTAAAGTTTAGGATACTGCTATCTTGATTCTTGCTACGATCTTGGTCTTTAGATGTTGTAGCTTCCTGTGAGTATACTTCTTGAGAACTTGTGTTTGTATCTACTTGTTTGTCATTTGCATCGCTTTTGCTGCGATAGCGTTTGATAAAGCTTTTGGTGGCTTTTAAGCATAAATAACTAAGGTAGAGCGCACCAATGGTCTTGAGGATGGTGACTAGAGCAGGGATGGCAATAAATAGAGCGGTGATGCCTGCAACCATGCAAAAAGATTGTATGCAGATGCCTATGGTTAAGCCAATGACAACAGCTAGGCCTTTTTTGTAGCCATGCATGGCGCTTTGCGTCAGCACAAAGATATTGTCTGGGCCGGGTGCTATTGCCAGGATTATGGAGCTCAACGTGAATGAAAGTAAGGCTGCAAGAGACATTTTATGGGCGTTTCTTCAAGTTCTTTTGCATTTTTTAGAGTTGCTTAGAGTACTTTGGCATTATTGCGTACTAAAGAGCTCAGCAGCTTGATGTGGCCTTTTGAGTGGTTCAATGCAGGCACGTACAAGAAGCTATCGCCGCCTAAGGATAAAAAGCGTTCACGCAGATTGATATCGATATCGTAAAGAGTCTCAAGACAATCAATAGAGAATCCTGGAGCAACGACTAAGAGCCTTGAGATGCCTTTATCTAATAAGCGCTCAACTTCATCTTCAATATCAGGCTTAAGCCAGCTCATTGGACCCATCTTGCTCTGATAGGCAATCGAGACGTTTTCTTCATCTAAACCTAAGGAGGCAACGAGAGCTTTGGTGGTGGCCTCAACCTCATTTAAGTATGGATCACCAAGTTTGATATAGCTTTGAGGCAAGCTGTGGAAGGTGATAAGTACGTGTGCCTTACCACGCTTCATGATGCTATTAACATCTTCTACTTCGTCTTTCTTGCGCTTAATGCTAAAGAGCAGCTCATTGAGCATTGGCTTGATGCTTTCGGTGATCGCCTCAATGTACTCTTTATCATCAGGGAAGCTTCTCACCATAGCAAATTCCACATCTTTGTAGCTTTGCTTGATCTTTGCTAGCTCCATAGCAGGGCGTTTAGTGGTGGTGTCGCTGTACTGAGGGAAAAGAGGGATTAAGGTAACCTTTTGGGCACCTAATTCAACACAGTCTTTAACTACTTTCTCTAAGTTCTTACCAGCATATGCAAAGGCATTACGCACCATAAACTTTTCAGTAGTTATGGATGTTGAGTTTTCCTTTTGAGCGTGATCTTGCAGCTCATTTAACTGAGTGCTTTCAAACTTGTCATCGTCAAAAAGATCATTGCAGTTTTGATTAAGTGCGCACTCAAGACGATAGGCAAGACGGCTCATAGAGATGAGGTAAGGATTGTGCTCTTCAATAAAGATCTGCTTGTAGCGAGATACCATGCGCTCAGGTCGTGATCTTAAAATGAATGAGCGCAGAACAGGCTGCCAAATAAAGCGTGGGATTCTTACCACTAGCTTGTCAGAGAGGAAGTTTTTTAAGAAGCTCTTCAGGCTTTCAACATCAGCTTTCTCAGGAGAACCCACCGAATAGAGCACCACTGCATGCAACATGAAAAGCCTCCTGCATATAAAACAACACTAAAAACAGCCTCACAGGCCTAGCTCGCAACTTAGAAATCAAGCTCTAAATATTTTGACAAACATTATTAGAGCATAAATCATTTTGCCAGTGATTAGAACTTACTGACAAGGCATCTTGGCGGCCCTGACGCTTAATTGCCTTAAATTCGTCGCAAATTGAATGTTAAGTCACATATCTTTGTCTGTATGATGGCTCATAAGCAAGTATAGAGTATCGATAAGGTGTTCGATTATCTTGAGCGGGGTGAGTTTTTGTGGGAGCAATTAACAGATGAGTAAGAGCAATTAACAGTACTTAGTGCTTAGCTTACTGTGCTTTGATACGGCACTTGCTGTGGATGTGATGATTTGTTTGGGCAAAAAAAAGGGGAGAGGCTGATGGGCCTCTCCCCATTTTTTAAGGGAGATGCGCTTTGATCTCCCTGTTGGTGGCTATGGATAAAGAGCCACGCTGGTATTGTTTTGTGAATTAGGCTGACTGCTTGGCAGCGGCTAACTTCTCAAGACGCTCGGCACGGCGGCATGCTGCTGCGGTGAACAGAACGTCGGTGCAGGAGTTTAAGGCAGTCTCAGTTGAATCCTGAATCACGCCGATGATAAAGCCAATACCAACAACCTGCATAGCAACATCGTTAGGAATACCGAAGATGGAGCAAGCAAGTGGAATAAGCATTAAGGAGCCACCAGCAACACCTGAGGAGCCGCAAGCACACAGTACGGATACGATACACATGAGCAGTGCAGACCAAACATCGGTGTGAATGCCTAAGGTGTTAACTGCAGCCATTGTCATGATAACGATGGTTACACCAGCACCAGACATGTTGATGGAGCAGCCTAAAGGAATAGAAATAGAGTACGTTTCCTTAGGTAACTTCATCTCTTCACATAAAGCCATGTTAACTGGAAGGTTAGCAGCTGATGAACGGGTGAAGAATGCAGTAATACCGGACTTAGCAGTGGTCTTGAAGATGAGAGGGTATGGGTTCTCACGAGTTACAGCAAATACTAAGATTGCGTTGAATACAAAAGCAATCAGAAGCATAGTTGCAACTAAAACAACTACTACGTGTACGTAGTTGAGCAGGTTAGCAAAACCGCCAGGCTGAGTGGTGGAGTTATATACCAGACCCATAACGCCTAAAGGAGCAAAGCGGATAACCATGCGAACAACAGCGGAAACAGACTGAGCTAAGTCTTCTAAAACACGCTTGGTGTTGTCGTGTGCTGCACGGAAAGCTAAACCTAAACCGATAGCCCAAATCAGAATTGCAATGTAGTTACCATTCATTAATGCGGTGAATGGGTTCTCAACTGCCTGATTGACGAAGTTTGACAGCACTTCACCTACGCCTTGTGGAGTAGAGAGGGTGTCATCAAACTGCTCTAAGATGGCGAAGTGAGATGGGAAAGTGTAGCTCATGAACAGTGCTAAGCTGGCAGAAATCAGCATAGACACAAAGTAGAGCATGATAATAGGACGAATGTTAGCCTTGGTACCTGACTGGTGACGAGCAATAGCTGCTGCAACCAGTACGAAAACTAACAGAGGTGCTACAGCCTTCAGTGCCTTAACAAAGAGGTTGCCAAGCATTGGGATGATGGCGTGATCGTTAGGATAAATGAGGGCTAAGATAACACCCATGATGAGACCAAGAATGATCTGCAAAATGAATGGGACGCGATTTAGAGCATTGGCTAGAGGTGATTTTGGGTTTACCGGTTCTAACATGATGGAATAACTCCGAAAGAAATCTATCCCAGAAGATCTTTAAAGATCTTAAGGTTATACCTTGGCATGAACAATCATCGTTCTTATGCAAAGTAACTTGCCTTTGCAGTCACACCAGCGGCTGTCGCTAAGGCAATGCTTTGTTAAAGCAACGTTGCTTGTCAGAATCCCCTTAAAGATTTAGCCATAGTTAGTGACGGGGGTTCCTTATCTATCTAAGTAGTATTTGCTCAAGCTAACTAAGACAGATAAACGCCTGAGATAAGATTTTTCCTTAAGCAACCCCGAGGCCCTACGTACGAGTGCAGGCGCATCATCAGGGTGCGACATACTAAGCAGATAAAGACCGACAAGTGCTTTAAAGCTTGCATGTCTGCGCTTGAGTGCAGCTTCATGGTGTAAGTAAAAGTAAGTTGCTAATGGATAGCTTCGTGCAAGTTCTTACCATGGCTGCAACAGCATAGGATCACAGCTGCATGTCTTTGTAGACCTGGTTTAGCTGTAAAAGGTGCTGATAAATGAGTGTATTGCACATGGCTTAATAGATGGTAACGAGATCATCTGCAACTGCTATAAATCAAAATAGCAATCTTGGATGCGACTTTAGGTCGTGTTGAGCATCATAGCTATGTACAAAAGTGTGCTCATTATAGTGCGATTAGCGCTTGTTTATTAGCGTCCTTGAGAAAAATGTATCGTAATAGTGCAAAAACGCCCAAGATCTTTGATCTACATCAATGCACTTTTTCTACTTGTAGCTAAACACTGTTCCAAGTTAGAGCGTTAAGCATCTTTTTAGTACAGAGATCTGAGGAAGGATAAACAGCGTGCTTATCTAATTTGGCGCGGGTAAGAGAATGGATTTTGGGCGGGTAAGAGAATGGATTTGGCGCTATCAAAGATGATGCTTTAATGATGGGCTTGGCTAGCTCAACTAGCTCTATTTTGCAATGAGTTATGGTTTTGCGTTACTTAGATTGGGATATAGCTGCCTTTTGCTTGTCGCGATCGTCATAGTTTTTGGTTCAATGGTGCTATAATATGCGGCGCTTTTCATAAGATCGTTTCACTTTAGTGCAGCTTTAATGCACTTGATAGCGATCTTAGTGAAGTTGCTTTTCGCTTTTAATGTGGATGTGCAAGGGACTAGAAACCTCAAGATGCCTTGTTTGCATTTTGGATATGTGCTGATCTCTCAAGCTAAGAAGGCATTAAGTTTGAGGGATTGATACACGCTAACGCTTGCTTGTGAAGATCACTTCATGGTGCGTATAGAGTACAAGGTTTACTAGTTTTATTTGGCGTATACAAAAGCCTTGCTGATACGTTTGCTTGTATCCGTTGCCTGATGTAGTGCTGTATTTATATGTGGTTTTTGCAAGCCTGTGTTTTTAAGGCCATGCTGTAAAACTTGATATATGGCGCTATACATGCGCGAGTTTAGTTTGGCCGCGCAAGTAACTTAGGTAGTTTTGCTAACTTATGTTTTAGGCACTACCAAGTTAAACAGCAACACATTAGAAGCTCATCTTAGGCAAGTATCTGCCAAATCCCTGTGCATTTACGTATGCGAGAGTTAAAGACACTTCAGGCAAATTCATTATGATCTTGTCTTGGTCTTTAAGGCTGTATGTCACTGTTGTGCTTACAATGATGTATCTCATAGGTTTTGGTTAGTTTATGTGCTTTAACTTGCCATTGTGATGATCGCTGTGTTGCAGTGATGTGTTGGATAGGTTTAGCCACGATTTCAGGTTCGTTGGATGGACATTGATTACATATATTTCATGACGCAGAGAGCACGCTCCACTGCGTGGAATCTGCTGTGCGCCAATCGTGCGCCTGTAATTTTGGCCTTGGTTCATGAAGGCTTTATCAAGCTTAACCGTACTTCAGCTCCTGAGTCTGAACTTGTTGAGATTCTTAAGGACATCATCTTTAGAATCAATGGCGGCCGTATGTCCTATGAGTATGACTCACTGCAGGAAACCTCATTTTTTGAGGACTTTACTGGCACTAAAGTTCCAGTTGAAGATCCTGATGCAGCTGATGGCCAACCATCTGACAATGATCGCGCTACACAAGCAGCAGGTGGCAAGAATATGCGCGAGGATGCGCTGCATTACCTGCGCTATTGGTCTAGCGAGAAAAACCGTTTCTTTAGATGCTCATACATGGGCGCATCAGGAAGCGAGCCTTGCTACGACATCACCCCTGATCTACAAAAGGCTTACTCATTCATCGTTGGTATGAATGAGCAGAGCAACAACTTCGTTCCTACTGAGTCGCGCTTTAAAGGTCTTTTGGAGATCTTAAAAGAAGTGCATATGAGTACCGAGGGCAATGCCGAGTTGGTGCTTGAAGATCTCTATGCCCGCCGCGATGCTATCGATAAAGAAATTGAAAAGGCTAAGCGTGGTGAGATCGCTACTTTAAGTCCATCTCAGATTCGTGAGCGCTTCTTACAGTTCCAGCATGATGCTATTCAGATGGTGGATGACTTCCGTCAGGTGGAGTACAACCTGGGCAATCTTGATAAAGAGATCATGCAAGATATCATCAACTGGACTGGTCCACGTGGTGAGCTGTTAGATAAGTACTTTGATAAGAACGCATATATTGAAGAAACCGATCAGGGCAGATCGGTTAAGGCATTCTCAAGACTGCTCTTATCCTCATCAGATGATGAACTTATCGTTAAGCGTATTGATAACCTCTTAAATCGTGAGGAGATCAAGGGCTTAACAATTGATCCTCGTATCTTAAACATCCACGATCAATGGCTGCAGCTTAGATTGAATATTGAGCGCGTTATGGGCTCTTCAACTAAGCGTATTAAGAGTTTCTTACAGCCAGCAAACCTCGATTCAAACCGTTTCTTAAAAGAGCGTATCAAGTCGATTACTCAAAATGTAGTAGCTTTAACTAAAGAGTATGGCATTAGTAATCTGCCAGATTCTCTCTTTACTTTAGAGATCCCGCGAGCCGATATCACGTTGCCTTTTGATCGTCCTCTAGCAACAGTTAATGAGCGACTAGAGTTTAGTACAGAGATGAAGGGCGATGAGTTTAGACCTGATGATCACAAGCTCTTTGATCAGATCGTGGTTGATCCTGTATTGCTCTACCATCGCATTGAAGAATTTATGAATACTCAAGATGAGGTGGATTTAGTAGACATCGTTAAACGCTACCCACTTGAGCATGGTATTACAGAGCTGACTTACTACGTAAAGATCGCCATGTCTGACTACAAGATTGAAGAAGACGCCACTCGTGAAGATCTTTACCGCTGGGAGTCAATGGATGCCGAAGGTAACACCGTAATGCGTGTTGCTAAGCTAAAACACATTACTTTAAAGCGCCTCTAGGTGCCGCCTAAGCTTCAGGCTTATAGATAAGATTAAGGTCTTACTCATAAGCCTGTGCAACAAAATTACTTTTGGAACATGTATGTCTTTTAATGACGAAAATCGCGACGATCAATCGCGTAATACAGCAGCTTTTAACGCGCTCTTTAATCAGGGGGCGAACTCAGGCAGCACCGAGTCTGTAATGGATCGCTTAAGCCGTCTTGAGGGCACAGCACCTGACTATGGAACTGATGATTATACTCAGGCTGATGTTGGCACTGATGCTGACGTTAATGCTGAGGATCCGGCCGATGAGCAAAACGAGGAGCAAGCAAGCTCTAGAAGCCGAGCAAAGCTCATCTCTCCTGGTGCTTTAGTGGTATTCCTCTTAAAGAACTATATCGATAGAGAAGATGACAAGACCATCTTTGAATCGCTCGTGCGTCAAGAGCGAGAGGTTGAAGAGTTCTGTCGTCGTATGTTCTTACGCTTAGTTATCGACCATGACTCTGGCTTTGCTTATGTGCGTTCTTTATCTGAAGAAGAGATGCCGGTTGATTCAGGTCAGCGTCCACCACTATTACTCAACCGCCGTGCGATGCCGTTTTATGACAGTTTACTGCTCATCTTACTGCGTCAGCGCTTACTTGAGTTTGATCTCTCTGGTCAGTTTGGCCGCTTAGTGCTCGATCGTGCTGAGATCGTCACAATGGTTAAGAGCTTCGTGCATAACGTTAATAACGACAAGCGTCTTGAGGATAACTTAGATAAGTCCATTGAGCACTTAAGAACCTTAGGTTTACTTGGCCGTATTGGCCCTGTCCTTAAGAGCAGAACCAAGGCTGAAAAAGATGCTGAGCGCATTGAAGTAAAACGAATTATTGGTGTAATCGTGACACCTGAAATCTTAAAGCAGGCAGATGAAATACTTGCCTCTTACTTAAAGCACATCAAGGAAGGTGGACGTGCTAAGAACACCTTAAATGCCGACGATGATGCCATGCTTGATACCGCTGATTAAGCCTGACTTAAGGGAAAAGCAATGCAAGATTTATTAAACAACGACGATCTTGAACAGCAACAGCAAGTCAGTGCTGGTAACGAGACTAACTCGTCAGATGCTGTATCAACAACTAGCCCATCAACCGAGCCTACCGCTGATGCTGCCGTAGCGGCCAATGCCTCCGCCGCAGCCACTGCCTCTGACGATGCAGCCTTAGGTGATAATGCTGCTGAGGATCAGGGCTCTGATGCTGCCACAGCTGATAACGCTGCCACTGCCGAGGTAAAGGTTGAGGAAGTTGAGGTTGGATCAGGAAGCTTACTTGAGATTGCTGATGGCCAAGATCCAATGTCTTTGACTGAAGAGGATCTGCTCCGTTATCCACAAATGACAGTCAACCGTGAGGGCTTTAGACTGCAGCGTGTGGACATCTATAACTGGTCATCATTTAATAACAACGTTAAGTCCGTGTACTTTGGCGGTCAAAATGTGCTGATGACTGGTGATAACGGTGCCGGTAAGTCATCTTTAATTGACGCCATGACCGTACTGCTTTATGACGTACGTAAGGTCACCTTTAACCAGGCCGCTGGTGCAGAAAAGGGCGAGCGTAGCCTTAACTCCTATGTTTTAGGTCTGTATAAGAATGACAACTCCTCAGGTGTAAAAACTGAGCATGGTCTGCGTTCGGGTCAAAGCGCTGTTTTAAGTGTTATTAGTGCTACCTTCTTTAATGAAGCACTCAATGAGTATGTAGTACTGCTACAAGCTATGGTGCATACCAAGAGCAAGGGCACTTTAAACCGTTATTACTTTATTGGTAATCAGGACTTTAACCTGCAGCATGATGTGCTGCCTGTTAAGGACATCAAGGAGCTCGGGGCTAAATTACGTTCGCTTGGTTGCACTCGTTACGACGGTTTCTCTGAGTACTACTCCATGATGCAGCGCCTCTTTGGTATCGAAGGTACCAAGGTGCTTGATCTGTTCTACAAGACCATTTCTATGAAGTCTATTTCCAATATTTCAGACTTCGTAAGAAAGCAAATGCTTGAAGACTTCAACGGCGATGAGCTAGTTGAAGAGATGGTCGATCGTTTTAACGACTTAGATGCATCTTATCGTTCTGTAGAAGAGGCCAAAAAGCAGGTAGAGGCTTTAGAGCCTATCTGTATTAAAGGTGAAGAGTACAGCACTGTAGCAACTCAGGTTGAGTTCTTAGAGCGTTGTAAGGTCTATACCTCACCATATCTCTTTAAGAAAAAGAGCGATCTGTTAAGTGTTGAGATTGAATCTAACAAGCAGCGCTTAGAAGATATCAACCACGATCTTGAGCGTAGCCGTCAAGACTTAGAGCGTATCAATACTCAGATTCAGAACGTTCAAAACGAGATCAATCAGCGCGGTGGTAACCGTCAGCAGCTCTTAGAGCAATCTATTGCCTCGGAGCGTCGTGAGCGTGACCGTATCTACAAGGCCTTTGAAGATCATCGTACCTTAATGAGCAATATCTCATTGCCTGAGGTTAAGAGTGAGAAAGACTTCCAAGCTTCTTTAGTTAAGCTTGAAGAGATGAAGAAGCTCAACTCTTCAAAGATCAAGAACTACGAAGAGAACATTGCGCAGCGTAATATTGAGCTCAAGACTGAACAAGATCGCCTTGCAGAAGTTGCCGATGAACTCGATTCTTTAAGAAATCGTAAGAACAATCTGCCTAAGAAGTACATCGATACGCGTAACGAAATTGCTCATGCTATTGGCTGTACTGATCAAGACTTACCTTTCGCCGGTGAGCTTATGCAGGTACGTAGCGAGGAAAAGGCTAAGTGGGAATATGCAGTAGAAAAGCTGCTGCGCTCCTTTGGTCTTTCCATGTTAGTACCTGAGCAGTACTACAAAGATGTAGTTAATTACGTTAATAGCAACAACTTATCGATGCGTTTAGTGTTCTTCCGCATTAGCGAGAATGACATTGCTAACAACAATAATCGCATCAATACCACTTTAGGCGCTGCTTTAGGCGGTGGATTTGATCGTCCACGTATCAGTGCTAACTCACTGCCACGCAAGATCGACATTAAGAACGATCCTGTGTTCCACTCTTATGTACGTCAGCATCTTGAGAGAACCTTCAACTACGTATGTACTGAAGATCAAGATGAGTACCGTCGAGAGAAATATGCCCTGATGCCATCAGGTCTGTTCAAGGCAGGTGGTCGTAACGAAAAGGACGACCGTAGAAGCCGTAATGGCAATGACTATATCTTAGGTTGGACCAACGAAGATAAGATCGCCATCCTCTCTCAAGAGCGTATCCGTATTAATCAGGTAATCGACACCATCGAGTCTCAAAGAAGAACTCTGATGCAGGGTATGTCGCTTACTAGCCAACAGCAGAACGTGATTGGTCGTTTAAACTACATCACTCGTTTCTCTGAGATTGACTATGGCGCTCACGATAAGGTGCTTGAGGGCTTATACGCTGAGTTAAATGAGCTCAAGAGCTCTTCAGACATTATGCGTACTCTCAATAAGCGCAAAGAAGAGCTCTTTGAGGATAAGCGTAACCACGAGACTCGTCGTGATTCATGGTTAAAGGAGCAAGGCTCAGTATCATCACGTAATGTTCATTTAGAGAATCAATTACTGCAAAGTAATGATCTGTGCATGAACTACCATATGATCGAAGAGCACTTAGCCGGCGCTATTGAGCGTTTAACCTCTGATGCCTTAGCTAGACTGCACTTAGGCGAGTTAACTCACGATCGTATTGATGTTATCAATAACGAGGTAGTCTCACGCCTGCAGCAAGACATCAATGCTCTTCAGAATAAGAA
The DNA here is from genome assembly GCF_902485895.1 of uncultured Anaerobiospirillum sp. NCBI lineage: Bacteria > Pseudomonadati > Pseudomonadota > Gammaproteobacteria > Aeromonadales > Succinivibrionaceae > Anaerobiospirillum > uncultured Anaerobiospirillum sp. The sequence continues at coordinate 12,702 of NZ_CABTML010000100.1, forward strand.
GTCTGGCTTAAGCCAGCAGATCGTGGCACTGCAAAGCCGCTTTACTCAGACTTTCGAGGTTGCAGCACGTAACCTTGATGCTTCACGTGCTGATGCATGGGAAGACTTTAAGAACTTCTTTGATAAGTTACAGCAAGACGATTTACCACGCTTTGTGGAGGCCTTTAAGGACAAGCTCAATCGTGAAACTATCGATCAGTTAGGTACCTTAAACGCTGCCTTGCTTGCTCAAAGCCGCAAGATCAAAGAGCGTATTGCAGATATCAACAGCATCATGAAGGATGTGGACTTCAATCCAGATCACTACATTCAAATGGTGGCTACAGAATCTGCCGACGTTGAAATCAAGCAGTTTAGAGCTGACTTAAAGACCTGTACATCGGCACTGCCTGAGGAGGATAAGACCTTAGAGGCAGCGGACGAACGCTTCCATCAGGTTAAGGCCTTAATCGACCGCTTCAAGGGCTTAGTCAATGAAGGTGATATTGACCGTCGTTGGCGTAACAAGGTAACTGACGTAAAGATGTGGTATGAGTTCTCCGCATCTGAGCATACTCGTCAGGATGATAGCCAGGTTGATTACTACGAGGATTCAGGCGGTAAGTCTGGTGGTCAGAAAGAAAAGCTTGCTTACACCGTGCTTGCCTCATCTCTTGCCTATCAGTATCAGTCCAATGCTCGTAACAAGGGCATTAGCTTTAACGATCCAAGCAAGAGCGCACATGGCTCAACTCAGGCCAATACTGCAGAGAATTCTGAGCAAAGTGCTAATGCCGAGGCTCCAAATGGCGTAGCTACAAGTCACTCACCTGTGTCTTATCATGACCGTTCATTCCGCTTCGTAATTATTGACGAGGCATTCGGTCGTGGTTCTCCACAGTCGGTTGATTATGCGCTGACTCTGTTTAGCAAGTTCAATCTGCAGCTGTTAGTTGCTACCCCAATGCAGAAACTCGATATTATCGAGAAGTATGTAAGACACGTGGCCTTCGTCTATCGTGATGAAGAAAGCCATGAGTCTACTGTGCTTAACTATGGTCTTCTTGACTACATCCTTAAGCGTAAGCTCAAGGAGCACATGACTAGAGCTCCTGTGCTTACCGAAAAAGCAGCCGCTCGCGGTGATGCTGTAGCCAAGCTCGCTATCGATAAGGCAAGTGAGCTTTACGATAAGCTTGATGAGCGCATTATCTCTGAGCAAGACAAGTTTGCCGGCCCTCGTGTCACCGCACAAGGCGCACCATCAGATGCAGCAGCCAAAGCCCGTACCCAAAAGGTAGCAGCCACTCCAGATGCGTCAACACCTGAAGCTGAAGCAGCATCAGCACCAGCATCAGCTGCAGCAGCACCTGCAGCTGCTGAAGCAGCAAGCAGCAACGGCACCGATAGCGACACCACAAGCTCAGAGGTTAGCCAAAACGCCGCCGCAGCTAACACTCTAGCTGCTGCCGATAGCGATGCAGATGTGAGTGCAGCTAACGCCGCTGCAGAGGCCAAGGCAGAAGCTACAGCTAACGATGAGAGTGACTCTAAAGATGAGGCTCAGAGCCAAGAGGCCGAGGCTAAGGCTTTAGAGGAGGAGCGTAATCGTCAGGAGCGCGAGCAGATTGCTAAGGAGCTGCAGCTAAAGGATGAGGATGGATCTTACTTCTCGATTGAGGAATACACCCGTAAGGTTCAAGAAGAGCATCAAAAGCAAAAGCAGCAGCGTACTGAAGAGGCTCTCTCCAAGCTCGACTTCTTGATGAGTAGCTTCCCTGCTGATAGTGAGGAGAGCTCATCTGAGGCGGATGCTGATGTTCCAAGTGATGAGAATAAAGAAAGCTTAGATGATGGACAAGAAGAGTTCATCTTAAACTCAGATCTTGGCAGTAACAATAAGCCGAAGTCTCGCTCTAAGAAGCAAGAGGAAGAAGAGGAACCTCAGTATGAGATTTCTCTTGAGGACTTATTAGTTATTGAAGATGAGGAAGAAGACATCTACTAACAGTTAAGCTTATGCTTAGCTTTGCAAAGGGCGACGACCTTAATACTAGTGGTCTGTCGCCCTTTGTGTCTTTAGATATCTCATCTAGCTAAGGCAGAGTGGTTCTGAAAGCACACCGCACAAGAATTTCCCTGGTGCTATATAGAAAATCGCTTATCTAACAGACACCTAAGTGCTAGTAATTGCACTGATGAATTCTGATGGTGGTAGAATCACCGTCTGCTCTGTTTTGGTTCATAGTTGTATTAACTATGCATATCATTAGAATTAGGCCTAGGATGGCAAATAGAATTTATTGCTAAGGCTATATTTAGATGTGTTTTCGATGCGCAGGCCATGGGATAGTTTGCTACATGAGCTATGCATCGCTGTATTAGGCAAGTACTCAAGCTTTATGCTGTGAGTATGCTTAGGGCCATGGGGGTCGTTATGTTCAATCTCAAGCGTCATGTTAAGCAAGTTTTTGGCAGCTCTATGCTGTGTGCCGCCTTGATGCTATCTACTGTTGGCCTCACTACAGAGGCTGAGGCAGCTCATGGTGCTTACAACCCAATGATGCCAAGACAGCTCAGTGAGAAAGCTGCTAGCGCCGACTATACATACGGCTATAGTGTGCTCTCAGGTCATGCTATTGATACCCTTGAGGGGCCAAGCCGCTATATGTGGTACCTCAACTATGACATCTTAGATAAGTACATCTTAAGACCAGTATCCCATGGCTATGCTTACTTACCACAAGGTGTACAAAACTCTGTAGGCAACTTCTTTAATAATCTCGACGAGATTAACAACGTGCCAAATAATCTCTTAGTCGGTGAGTTTGCCTCCTCAGGTACCTCTTTAGTGCGTCTTGCCATCAATAGCACCATTGGTATCTTAGGTTTCTTTGATGTAGCCTCTTATATTGGTATCAAGCATACCCCAATGAATATGGCCACAGTGCTTGGTAAAGGCAAGGTTGAACAGGGCCCGTTCATGATGATCCCAGCCTATGGTCCAACCACTGCTCGTGACCTGCATGGCGACATTATTGATGGTCTGCCTTGGTATGCCGTCTCTTGGCCAATTACTACAGCAAAGTTTGTAATTCGTGGTATTCACGATCGCGCTCAGCTCATTGATCAAGAGCCAGTCTTAGATAACAGTATCGATCCATACATCTTCACTCGCGATGCTTACCTCATGTACGACGAGAACAAGATCAATCCGATTCAAGAGGGTGAAGTTACCGATACTGACGATTTTGACGATGAGTTCCTTGACGAAATCGACGGCTAAGGCAAATTAATACCAAAAACAACAGAGCCTGTTTGCCCAAGCAACAGGCCTCATAAAAGGCCGCTTAGCGGCCTTTTGTGCCTAAAAGCAAAGACAAAATCATCACCCTCATAAACGCACACTCTAACAATCCGGCCCAAGCGCAACACAACAAAATCCTACCCAAGTGGAACTCCACAAAATTCTGCCCAAGCGTATAAGATCGCAATTTCGACCTACGACAACCGTGCAATGCCGAGCTGCTCTGCCCTGATTTGAGGATTCTAAGCTCAGCTATAGGCCATCATGCTGTTTTGCTATCTTTTGCGGCATAATACTCCTGTGCCTAAATGAGCCAATGAGACTGCTTCTGCCCAAAGATGCTTGGTAGCAGATGAAAACTTGCTCTCAACCATAGGCATACATTTGTAAAAGTATTCACCGATTTGAAAAGGAGCAAGGCTTAGGTTCAGTTATCTGAATCTTCCAAGCCTTTTGTCTATGAGTATGCCGACTAAGACCTCTCAAGCTTCATCATCATGCGTCAATGCAAGCGCTTTAGACGCATGCAATACCACTCAAGCTAAGGCCGTAGACGCTCCTTATCAGAACAATGCTGAGAAGGTAATCCAAAGCTCTGCAAGCAATGCAGAGAATCTCAGTCCAAACTCAGCAAGCAATGCAGAAAATATCAGCCCTTGCTCTGCAAGCAATGCAGATGCGCTAAGTCAGAGTGTAGCAGCTAATGCTGAAACTGCTGCTGAGCTTAAGCGCCTTAGAGAAGAGATTGATGCGGCTGATGAGGCCATTGCAGCACTGCTTAGAGTGCGCACTTCATTAGTAAGATCAGCTGCTCGCCTTAAGTCGCAATCAGGCGAGGGCGTAGTAAGCGGTATTAGAGAAGAAAAGATTCTTTTCCATGGTGCTCAGCTTGAGCAAAAGTATGGCCTAGCTCCATCACTGATGCAGGATTTACAGCGTCGTATCTTAAGACAGTCGTATATTGAAAATGGCTCAGATAAGTACGCAAGTGCCCATGAGCAATCTGAAGCTAACAAATCAGCATCCGAGCGCTGTAAGGTCTGTATAGTCGGTGGTGCCGGCGGTATGGGGTCATATTTTGTACGCTACTTAAGCGCTGCTGGCTATGAGGTAAGTGTGGTTGAGCCTCATGATTACAAAATGGATCATTATGGAAGTGCGGTTGAGGACATCCATAAGTCAATTGCTGCATCTCGTCTTGCTAGCGCTAACTGGTGCATTATCTCGGTACCAATTGATAAGACGAATGATGTCATTAAGCAAGTTGCTTGCTTGATTAGAAAGGACTGTATTCTTTCTGATCTTACCTCTATTAAAGGTGAGCCACTGCATACTATGCTCAAGTACCACTCTGGCCCGGTAGTTGGTTTACACCCAATGTTTGGTCCAGATACAGTATCGTTCGTAAAACAGGTAGTAGTGGTTGTAAATGGTCGTGAAGATGACAAGTGCGCTTTTATAGCCAAGCAAATGAGACTCTTTGGTGCTCACGTTGTAACTTGTAGTGCCGATGAGCATGATAATGCCATGCGTGTGATTCAGGCACTGCGCCACTTTACTACCATCGCTTATGGTAACTTCCTACGCGAGCGCTTTGGAACAGACGCAGCTGATGCAGGCAATGCCGTAAGTACAAATGATCTAAGTCCAAGCAGTTTAGATAACGATCCATCTAGCAAGATAGGATCAGAGGGTAGGGTCTCACCAAACTCAGACTCTCCATTTGTGGCTCGCCTGATAGATATGTGTTCTCCTATCTATCACTTAGAACTATTGATGGTGGGACGTCTGTTTGCTCAAAACCCAGAGCTGTACTGCGACATCATTAGTGCCTCAGATAAGAACCTTGAGCTTATTGAGCAGTACATTGACTGTGCCTCTCGATGCTTACAAATCCTCAAGCATAAAGACCGTGAGGCCTTTATCGATGAGTTCAAATCCACCACTAATTTCTTTGGCTCTTATGCCGATAGCTTCTTAAAAGAAAGCGGACGCATCCTAGCTTTAGTTCAGGATACATTTGCTGCCGACAAATAGCCATGCCAAGGCCTAGTGATAGCTTTGCTTACTTGTTCCAAATGCTTTGTGATTTGCATGTATAGCAAGATTGGTAATGTGCACAGTACGCGGACAAAACAGACATTAGGCGGCGATTGGTTTTCATATCATTGCTATGGCTGTGGTATTATTTCTAGATGTGTCTTGTCATCAGACAGCCGACAATGCAAGGTATCACTTTATTCTTAGTGGCATTTGTTGAGGCTCTCTGATTGACACTTTTAGCCCGAGTAGGCTGCTTTCTTTGATTGCATATACTCAAGATTTCTAACGCGAGTAGATTGCTGTATTTGCTTTCATATACTCAAGTTTTCTAACCTGCGCTGTAATGATACTAACCGTAGTTGAAGATTTAGCGAAAAAAGATCATTATGTGCGCTTTACCTGCTCTTTAGGATGGTTCCATGCTGCGCCTGGGAATACTGAAGAAACTTCTTTACTGGACTCTGATTTTGCTGGCAGTGTGTTCACTGCTATTAGTTGCTCAAATCAAGATTGCGACTTATATCTTTGATGCCAAAATCTATTATGCGTTAGCTAAGGTCGAGCGTAAGATTCCAGGCTTAAAGCTGCAGTATGAATCTACAGGTGAGTCTTTTACCGAGCGTAAAGGTAGACTGCATTTCACCTTGCCACTTAAAAAGGGCAATACCTTAGGCGAAAGCGCAATTACTGGTGCTGTTGACACTACGTTACTCTTTGGCCCACTGCGTTTATCAGGCGGCATTGATAGCGTTCCAGGTAGTGGCAATATTGACGATATCTTAGCTAAGTTCAATATCGACCCAATTAGCTTCACCGGTGCCTTTAAGGTTACTGCAATTACTCCATCCATCCGTGCCACCATTAAGACTGACTCATTCTTAATCCCAACTAGCACAGGTATTTGTAAATTTGGTCAGAACGCATTCAACTTCTCAGCAACTTCAACTGAGGATGTGGATGTAGCGCTAAGAAGTGCTGGTGTCGTTTGTGAGGGTGCTGAGCGTTATAACAATTCACCAAATTATCGCTTAGATCTTCTTGGTGTAGAGCTTTCTCTTCTGCCTCGTATCATCGACAAGAAGCCTCACTTTGAGAGCTTAATTGTTAACTTCGAGAAGTTAGATTTTAAGTTCTCAACTTTGTATGCCATTGGTTTTACTCCAGAGGATGAGGTAAGAGATCCATCACTGCAAGATGGTATTTCCTTTAACAACGTCTCTACCATGATTACTTTGACTCAGCCTGATGCTGATGGTATGTCAAAGCTGTCATTTGATAACTCTGGTAACTATGGCTTTGCCTTCCCATTAATTCGCTATGGTGTAGAGCAACCTTACTATGAGTTAAACGACTTTAAGTTTGCTGGCTCTCTTGAGCGTATCTCAATTCCAAAGCTTTACGATGCATCTAAGGCTATTGTGAAAGGCGCTGATGAGAAGTTTGATACTAGCAAGGTCTTCAAAGAGGTTATGAAAGGCTTTACTGATGTGATTGGTATTACCATCGAGCAGTTTGGCTATACCCATAACAATCAAAGCTTTAGCGTACAAGGCAGAACGGATTTGTCATTTGATGAGCACAGTGCTAAGCCAAAACTCGCACGCTTTGACTCAGACTATAAGATCACTGCAGATAAGGCTTTAGTACGTGAAATTGCCGGAACTGATTATCAAAAGCCACTTGATCAGGCAATTTGGGCAGGACAAATTTCTGATGACGGCGAGCGCTATACCACTGCACTTAAGCTGCATGGAACTTCTTTATCGCTTAACGATATTCCAGTTACTAACTTAGTATCTAATGACGATATGCTCTATGAGGAAGAGCAAAAGGCGTTAAAGCAACAAAAAGAAGAGCTTAAGGCTCAAGAAGAGGCTCTTAAAGCTGAAATTAAAGCTGCTAAGGAAGCTCAGAAGAATCTGCCATCCCTTGTTGAGGGTAACTTAAATTCTGAGAATAATGCTCTAGCACTGCCTGAAGAGCACGCAGCACCTGTAACAAAGCGCAATAGTGATGATGCCTTAGCGCCAATTAATCCTCAGAGCAATGATGTGACTCAGATGCAAGCTGAGCCACAGGGCGCTGCGCAACCTCATGGAGCAGCGCAGCCTCAGGGAGCAGGGCAACCACCTGCGCAGCCACCAGTTCAGAGTGCACCGCCAGCTCCATCACCTGCAGCAGGTGATGAGGTTGAGCCTATCAAGCTTTACTAGACAATAAGGTAGTCAAAACAACAAGGGCCATAGCAATGATTAGTTGCTATGGCCCTTGCGCTTTTAGACTGTTTTTTTTGAGCACCACATGCATATTGGCAATGGCGGCTCTTATCTTTGATAACTAAGATTTTTAGTTATCGTGGATTCCTTTGAGCGTGAGGATAAATCCTTGACGCTTCTTAAAGCCCATAAACATGAACAGCACCATGGTCAGAACGATGAGACCTGCGGTGATCACCTGACCCATCATCTGTGATGGAATCACGCCACGAGCAGTCAGACTCATGATGGATGGGATGATGATGAATAAAGAGCAAATTAACAGTACACGGCAGTAGCGCACCATAGCCTCATTTGGGCTATTACGACGAGCTACTTTCTCAGGAATGGCTAAACCAATACCTGGCTCTTGCTTGTACTTTGGTCCATCGATAATGGCAGGGCGTGCGGTGTAGCGGAAAAGGTGCTGCTTAACACCAGGACGTACCACTACCTCAAGCTTTAAATCTAACAAAGCGTTGGCTTTGCACTCAATTGCTTTTTCAAGTAAAGCGGCATGGCACTCACGCTCATGACCACCTTCAGCAGCAATTAAAAACTTACGATTATCAGCCATCAGCTTGTGCTCTGGATAGCTAGTCTCAGGAGTAGCGGCTACTTTGTCATTGCCTAAAGAAATGGATTTGAGGGACTTAATTTCAGCCTTACCAAATGAAAACATGGATGGCTTAGAGATGTCTTCAAACTCACAATCAGCGCCAATGACCAGCTTTTCATCAGAAGCAAAGTCATTAAGCGGAGCACGGTAAGTGCTAGCTGTACCATGAACATAGACATCACAATAAGACTTGTCGCGATTAATCGCTATAACTGTTCCCTGCATAATTCCTCCTAAAGAACAGCGGGCATTATAGCATGCGCTGATAAAATGGCTTGCTTTGCCTCTTTTAGCCGTGAGCATAGTCATATTCATTTGTTTGTATATGGCCAAATTGCCAATCACTAACCATCAACAAGTAAAATTACAAGCACAAGTTCGCATAGCTATCTGTAGTACTCATGGCCATGGGGGCTGCATTTGCTGCTAATTGCTCTGAGCATAGGATGTGGCTCGAAAGCAGGTCTAGATGAATGGCAATCAACATGAAAGATATGAACTACGTATTGGCTAAGCAAAAATGAGCGGGGATAAGTAAAAGTAGGGTGGTTGTGATTTCTTGTGAGCAAAGTGAGAAAAAGTAGGAAGAATCTATCTTTTGCCTAAGTAAGACAAGTTAGAATATGCACCATGGTATTTGTTTAGTACCAATCCTATTTCATTTTTCGAGGAAAAGTCTTTATGCGCGTTCTGCTGTTTATTCTTATGCAAGCAGCGGTGCTTGTAGTAGTCGGCGTGGTCGGCTCTATTTTGATGTCTTTATTAGGCATTCGTCTGTCACCTGGTAACTATGCTGGCCTGTTTGTAATGTGCGCCATCTTTGGTTCAGTTGGCTCCATCGTCTCTTTATTCATGTCTAAATCCATGTGTAAGAGAGCTTATGGTGTTGAGGTTATTACTCAGCCACGCAACAATGCTGAAGCTTTCCTTTTAAAAGAAATCTCCTCCATGGCTCAAAGAGCCGGCATTGCTATGCCTGAGGTAGGTATTTACTACTCAGCTGAGCCAAATGCATTTGCAACTGGCGCATCTAAGGATGCTGCTTTAGTGGCTGTTTCAAGTGGTCTGTTAAACAACATGAACGCCGATGAAGTACGTGGTGTTTTAGGCCATGAGATTAGCCATATCTCCAATGGTGACATGGTGACCATGACCTTACTGCAAGGCGTGCTCAATACCTTCGTGTACTTCTTCTCCTACATTATTGCTCAGGCCCTGTCAGGCTTCTTAAACCGCAGCTCTGATGAGAATAGCTCTGGTGGCGGTAACTTCTTTGTCTTTTACATGGTTAACAGCTTACTGCAGATGCTCTTCGGTATCTTAGCTACTATTATTTCCATGTGGTTCTCCCGCTACCGTGAATATCGTGCTGATGCGGGCTCTGCTGATTTAGAAGGTACTGATCGCATGATTAGTGCACTGCAGGCTCTACAGAGAATGAAAGACCTTAATGTACAAAAGGAAGGCCAGTTCAGTGCTCTGTGCATCAACGGCGGTGTATCCGTATCTGAGTTATTCATGAGCCACCCTCCACTTGAGAAGCGTATTGCTGCTCTGCGTGCTCGTGGCCGTTAATTAGATCGATGCTTAAACCTAGCAACGTTTAGCTAGGTGTCTAAACTAATTTCGTCAATCAAAATCAAAGGCAGATCGTTTCGGCGCTCTGCCTTTTATTTTTGGTGTTAGGCAAAAGATTTAAGCTTTTATTTTGATGCGATATACAAAAGGCATAAAAACATCTCAGTTCATGGATTATGGATATTTTTGCTTTTAAGAGTATGCCGCGTAAGGTGGCAGGATGTAGTGCTGTTGAGTTGAGTGGCGTGAAGATAAGAGCAATTCACCGTACCTAGAATAGTTGTTAATTGCCTTATGTATGGGAACCTTGGATCCTAGTCAAATGTTTTGACTTTGTCTTGACAATAATTGTTATGGCAAAACTACTAGATATAATGCGGGTTTGAAACATTTTTGATGTAAGTTATATTGTGTCATTTTACATTAATTGCACAAATAATGTACTTTTTACGAGATACTATTCACAAAAAGGGACATTGAGTTAGTTGATAAAATAAATCAGATCTATCATGTATGAGTTCACATGGAATTAGCTCACTCAACTAATGTAGCGTTGTCATTTGATTGCGTGTGGTGAAGTTGAGTTTTGCTATCTATTCGTATTAGCCAAATTGTCTAAACGATTAAAGTTAGGTTCATAATGAGTTATTAAAAAAGAGTTTATATAGGCTCTTAGCTTAATACTTTGCTTAGCTTCAACTGTAATTAGATAGAGGCATGTACAGCTTCATGCGAACATCCTGATAACTAGTATGAGGATATTCAGTCTGTGAAGAATTTAAAACTGAGCGCCACTGCTATTGCAGTAGGTGCAGCCATCTCTGCTTTCGGTGCCGGTGCTGCATTTGCAGCTGACAATGGTAAGGCTACTGCAACTAACGTTGCTTTTGCTGACTTTACCCCAGTTGAATACACCACTAAGGACAAGCCTAACGTAATCGTTATCACCATGGACGATTTAGGCTATGGTCAGCTTCCATATGATGAGAGCTCTTTCGATCCTAAGACCATGGAAAACCGTGAACAGGTTGCCACCTTTAAGATCGATGTAGACAAGGCTATTGAGGCAGCTCGTAACTCTACTCCAACTTTACGTGCTCTCATGGATGATGGCGTACGTTTAACCCAGGGTTACGTAGCTCACGCTATGTCAGGCCCTTCTCGTGCAGCTATCATGACTGCTCGTTCACCATCCCGCTATGGTGTATATGGTAATACCGACTCACAAGATGGTATCCCAGCATCTGAGACATTCTTACCAGAACTCTTCCAAAACTACGGCTACTACACTGCTTGCGTAGGTAAGTGGCACTTATCTAAGATCACCAACATCCCAGTACCAGAAGATCAGCAGACCCGTGACTACCACGACAACTTCGTCACCTTCGGTGATGAGCCAGGTCAGCCACAAAATCGCGGCTTCTCTTACTTCTTCGGTTTCCACCTATCTGGCACTTCATACTACAACTCACCATCTCTGTTTGAGAACCGTGAGCACGTAAAGGCAGAGGGTTACATCTCTGATCAGCTCACCGATGCTGCTATTAAGGCTGTAAATCGTGCTGATGCAATCGATGCTCCATTCATGCTTTACCTTGCTTACAACGCACCACACCTTCCAAACGACGCTGCCGCTCCTGATGTATATCAGTCACGCTTCAACACTGGTTCACAGACTGCAGATAACTTCTACGCATCTGTATACTCTGTAGACCAGGGCGTTAAGCGCTTACTCGAGCAGCTCGAGAAGAATGGTCAGCTTGATAACACCCTCATCTTCTTCACCTCTGACAACGGTGCTGTTATCGACGGTCCATTACCACTCAACGGCGCACAGGCAGGTTACAAGAGCTTAACCTATCCAGGTGGTACTCATACCCCAATGTTTGCTTACTGGAAGGGCAAGTTAAAGACCGGCAAGTACGACAAGCTCGTATCTGCAATGGACTTCTACCCAACCGCTTTAGATGCTGCTGGTATTCCTATTCCTGAGGAACTCAAGGGCACCTTAGACGGTGTTTCACTGTTACCTTACATTAACGGCGAGAAGAAGGGCAATCCACACGATCACCTCGTATGGCTGTCCTCATTTTCACACTGGTTCGACACCCGTAACATTCCATACTGGGATAACTACCACAAGTATGTTCGTTACGAGTCTGACTACTATCCACAAAACCCTAACACTGAGAACTTATCTGAGTTCACTTACACAGTACGTACCAACGAGTATCAGCTGATTTACACTGTTGAGGATAATGCTCTGCGTCTTTACGATCTGCGTGATCTCCAGATGAAGAACGATCTGACCATGGAGAAGCCTCAGGTTGTTGAGCAGCTCAAGAAGATTGCTAAGAAGCAGCTTTCTGAGTCCAAGCCACCTATCATGCCAAACTTCCAGCCTAAGTATCAGAAGATTGTTGATGCTTTAAACAAGTAATCATCTCTTCAACTTAAGCACTGCAAGATATCAGCACTTAGTGCTGGTATCTTGTAAACTAAAAAAGCCAGATCTTATCTATTAGGGTCTGGCTTTTTAATTTGAGCAATACTAAACTCAGATTTAATAGCCAACAGCTTTGCGCCAGAGATTAAGCGCTGGTACTAACAGCCGCTATATCATTGGTGTTGGCAACTGTAATAATCATTACTTTCAATCAAAGATAAGTGTTTATGCGCCGCTATAGCATGGCTAAACATAGGTTTTGATTGACACTCTAGTACAGTGCATCAAGGGAGCTGTTCTAGGGATGCTGTTTTTTCCCGAATAAGGCAGGATCGTCATGCACTTCACTATTAAGCCAGTTTCATTCACATGTAATCTTGAATGCGACTACTGTTTCTATCTGCCAAAAGGTGAAGAGCAGGGTATGCTGCACAAGGGCATCATGTCAGATGAGATCTTAGAGGCTTTCATCCCTCGTTACATTCAAGAGTGCCCATCCGATCACGTCCTCTTTACTTGGCAAGGCGGTGAGCCATTACTTGCTGGCCGTAAGTTTTTTGAAAAGGCTTTTGCTCTGCAAAGCCAATATGCCAATGGCAAGGTGATTGAAAACGCCATTCAGACCAACGCTACCTTGATTGATGACAAGTGGTGTGAGCTCTTCTTAAAGCACAAGATTCTGCTTGGTGTCTCTATTGATGGTCCAGCTGAGTTGCACGATAAGTATCGCCACTCTAAGAACGGCGGTGGCTCTCATAGCGAGGTCATGCAGGGCATTGAGCTTCTCAAAAAACATGGCGTTGAGTTCAATACACTTACCTGTATCAACGAAAGCAACTATCGCCATCCTTTAGAGGTGTATAAGTTCTTAAAGGATATTGGCTCAACCTTCATGCAGTTCTCTGAGGTTATTGAGACCAATCCTGAGAATACCGACTTTGACAATATCCCTCAGAGTTTTGAACCTAAGACATTTTCACTGCCAGCTAAGGGCTATGGCGAGTTTATGAGTGCTATTTTCCTTGAGTGGGTACATAACGATATCGATAAGATCAATATTCGTCAGTTCGAGTCCTTAATCTCTAACGTCTTAGGTTTAGGTCACCTCTCCTGCGTCTTTGAAAATCGTTGTCCAGATAACTTCGTACTTGAGGCTAATGGCGATATCTACGAGTGCGATCAGGCAGTTTATCCAAAGTATCGTTTAGCTAATATCTTAGATATTGAAAAGGCTGATGCCATGCCTGCTATTCGTTGTCAGGTCGATGGTGCCGATCCTACTGCAGCAACTGCAACTTGCTCACTTAAGGATCTCAAAGCTAGCCGCCTAAGTGCCCATAAGCTCAAGCTAAGCGCTGATTGTAAGGAATGTAAGTACTTAAGCTACTGCAATGGTGGCTGTATCAAACATCGCATAGTAAATGTCTCTGGTGTTTCAAAGACTTACTTCTGTGAGGGCTATAAGCAGCTCTTTGAAACCATGCTGCCATACTTAAATGCCATGGTATATCTTGAAAATCAGAAGATTCCATATCGCGCTATCAAGCAAATCGCTCCACAAATAGCTGCAGGCATCAAAAAATAAGCGATTTAGCGAATAAATAGGGATTTTCGTTGGGTTTTTGAGAAAATTTTCTCAATTGAGCGTATGATATACGAATCCTGCCTAGCAGGATAACCTTAGTTTTAAGGCCGTAGTGGTATGCGGCCTTTTTTAAAGCGCCACAACGATAATCCTCCTAACACATGCTCACCATTTGCCTTAGAGAAAAACTCTAAGCTCCCATCTATTGGTATGCACTCAATATACAGATCTCCTTTGATCATATAACGATCAATATCGATATATAAAATTATTGAATATCTCTTGTTTTATCGGTCAATATATAATATAATCATCTGTCCATTTATTGACCGAGTGCATATCCCCATGAAAGACTTCCTACCTCTACCATTCGACCTACCTGCAATCAAAGTAACCCGTAATGGTAAGTATTCGTATCTAACAACTTATCTGTCTATCTGGGAACCAGCCGTACTCGATGAAAATGGCAATGTTATTAAGAAAGGTCGCGCTCGTACAACGAATCGTAAAACTGTAGGCAAGCTTCTTTCAGAGGGCCTATCTGGTCTTGTTAAGTTCTCTACAGAATTCTTAATTGAACATCCTCAACTTGTTGGATTAACTATCTATAGAGCAGAGGGTGGTGAATTTTTTTACAAAAAACCAGAGCATGAGATTGATCTCTTTGAAGATGAGCTTGAATGTGATTCAGATGACTCAGGTGAGACTAGTCACTTAGCTGGCACAAGAAAGGTGATTGAGTCAGCTAGTGGCGTGCCAATGAGTAGAGACCCTGCCCAGCTTATTAACCTATCATTTGATGAGACTCGCAAGACATTAGAGTCAAGACCTAAAGCTGTAGCAAACGAGCTACTTGGCATTAAGTCAGGCGGTAGCATTTTAACTTTAGAGCAGCTTGCTATTTATACTGGAGTGAGAATGGCTTTAGCTAAGTCTTTCATGGACTATAAGCCTGATCCAATAGTAGATCCAAAAACTGGTAAACATAGAAGACTTCGCAGAATAACAAAGAAAAAGGCACTTCAATACACTTTGTGTATTGAAACTGTTGTGTATCAAATGATCATTAATGGCACAAACACATATGAAGGTCTTACTTCTTTCTGTGATTATTATGCTGTTGCCGATTGCGCTAATTTGGATATTGGCGCTTTTAAACGTATCGTCAGTTTGATTAACGATAACTTCATAGATCATTTTCACCATAACTATTTAGCGCACTATTTCAAGAATAATCACGAGAGGATTATCAAGGAAGGTCTTTGTACCGCTATTGATGGTACTCCGATTTCACATAAGAACCGAGATTTAATGTTTATAGACAGCGGTGTGGATAAGCAAGGAAACTACAATAACCAGGCCAATGTACAGTTTATATGCGACGCTTCAAAAAGCGGACTACCGCTCATGTACGATGTTTTTAATGGTCGCGCAAACGATATGTCTGCATTTAAAAATGTTCTTGAAAAGATTAATAGACATAGTGTCAATATAAACTCTATGACCGCTATTGTTGATAGAGGCTATGCGAGCGGCGGAAACATTGATGCTATGCTTCGTAGTGGACAAAAGTTCATAGTGAACATGAGCCAAAAAGCTCAAGTGAAAAGCATAATTAAGGAAGCTAGCGATTCTTGCTTGGCTGTTAGCAATACAGTGCTTGATTTTGAAGACATTACATCGAGTAAATATATCGATCGTCCTCATACATATGAATCGTATCCTGTAGATGGAAAGAGAGCCAAATTGGATGAAGAGGTAACTCTTCGCTATCACGTTTTATACTCGCCAGAAATCTACCACAACGCGTTCATGTCTGTAATGACTAAAATTAAAAACCTAGTATCTTTGTACATGTCCGGAGCAAAGCTTACATCAGCAGAATGTGACTACTTAGCAAAGTTTTCTGATTTTGATGCTGAAAAATACTTAAGCGAATCCTCTGCAACCTCAAAGAAATCAAAAGCCATAAAGAAGGATAAAGTTACTCTAAGTCCAGAAAAACGCCCAGTATTGAATGGAGCAGCAATAACGGAACACCTGAGCACAAAAGGTTTTCAGGTGCTAGTAACTAACGATCTTACTTTGAGTAGTGCTGAAGTAAAAGAAAGATATGGAAGACGACAAAGTATCGAGAATGTTATTCAACGTACAAAATCGGGTCTTGACGGAAAAACAACTAAAGCTAAGACAGACAAAGGTTTTCAACAGAAACTTCTATTGCAACATATAGCAGGAATCTTAACCACAGAGCTAAATCACCGTGTTAGAGATGCTAGAGAAGCTAATCCAGGCAAGTACGCTAACAAATTACGGTCTACTAAAGAAGTGTTGCGTGTGTTAAACGGCATTACGGTAGAGCAGTATAAAGCGGGCATGATATGGAAGCCAATTGTTGGAGCCCAAGAATTTTTGTTGAGACAGTTAAAGATTGAGCTGCCTAGATCAGTGATGACAGTTGCAAAACTTGGACAGACTATAGATATGCCTGTCAGTGTTTCAGAAGATTTAGAGGAAGTGCCGGAGATATAGCTATAGTAACAGAGGTTACCTGTATCGCGCCGACTTAGATTAGCTTATAAAGCCAAAAGGGGCGCAGCATGCATATGCTGCAGCCCCTCATCAGGCCAGTATGCCTAGCTCCCTAGATCTATAAAAAACATTGACCAAAGGAG
>NZ_CABTML010000101.1:0-23349 GCF_902485895.1 uncultured Anaerobiospirillum sp.
AAATCCAGATGGCACCACCACCTCTTTAGATCTAAGCAATACCCATAACATTCGTCTTCCAGCTGATACTGGAGCACCACAGATGTCCACCAACATCTCAATCGGTGTAAACCTGCCAGCAGATAAGGACAATATCAAGCCTAATATGCCGGCTAATGATCCTTGGGCAAACGGAGCCTGGCCAAACCCTGCACCAAAGCCAGAATATGGCATCCCACGTAACCCAACAACTGGTGCTTATGACGCTAATGGTGGTGTTACTCAATACTACACAGACTTTGATCCCAAAAATGCAAGTACCTATACTGCATCTACTTCTCAAACTATCCATGACTCATTAGGTCGTGCTCATACTTTAACTTACTACATGTTAAAGATGGGGCCAGAAAGTGAAAACTCCAATAATAATGTCTGGACCGTAATTCCTTTTGTAGACGGCAAACCTGTTGATATTTCTTCCCAGACTGTTGGCGGCAAAACAGAATATCCAGCTCTAATTTCCGTACCACAAAACTCAAAGTCATCAGTTGCTGGATCTAATTATTTTGGCTTTAAGTGTACTTTTAGTCCTAATGGTGAAATGAAAGACACTGTTCCAGGAAAATTAGAGCTTTGTAATCCTGCTAAAGGTGCTGATGCTAATGTAAAGAATCCAAACAGCTTGCGTCACACTTTGTTTGGTAACCCAAATGCAACTGCAGGTACTAATGATGCTAGCGGCTCTGTTAATGCCCAAAACGCACCAGATCAAACCTTTAAGAAGGATGGTATGGCAGGTTGCGACGGCACCTTACATACAGCATTAGGCCAGGGTATTGAGCCAAGCCAGCAGTTAAACATTCAGTTTGCAGCAAGCCAGTACGGTTCTTCTAACTTCTCTGTAAGTCAGGCTCCTACTAATGATGGCTATGCAACAGGTATTCTCATTGGCATGTCCGTTGATGAGAACGGCATTATTCAGTGTGAGTACTCTAACGGCCAGGTTAAGAACATTGCTAAGGTTGCCATGGCAGACTTTGCCAACCAGCAAGGCTTAACTAAGATCGGTGATACTCAGTGGAAGCAGTCTAATGCATCTGGCGAGGCTATTGCGAAGGAAGCTAACTCAGGTTCTGCTGGCTCCATTAAGGGCTCTAACCTCGAGCTTTCTAACGTTGACCTAACCAATGAGTTAGTTGAGCTTATTACCGCACAGCGTAACTATCAGGCCAATGCACAGTCCCTGCAGACTCAGAACACTGTAATGGATAGCATCTTGAATATCCGTTAATTCTTTTTTATTCCAACATGACTTAAAGCCGAGCAATTGCTCGGCTTTTTTGTCTACATATATTTTCAATACTTATGGCATGTGAATTGCTTTATAAGTTTATAGAGGCTGTTTAGTCTCTATAGCTATAAACATATATTGTGGCAGTCTATTTAAGAAGCCACAACAATTGGAGCTAATGTCATGTTCGGAATTTCAGTTAGCGGTATTAAGAACTCCCAGAAGCACATTGATGTGACTTCTAATAACATATCTAATACCAATTCATATGGCTTTAAAAAGTCACGTGCTGAGTTTGCTGATGTTTACGCAAACAGCGTATTCACAAATTCTAAGACCAATTCAGGCATGGGTGTACAGAACACTGTAGTATCACAGCAGTTCGTACAGGGCGCTTTATCTGGCGATACTGGCAATCCACTGGATATGGCAATTCAGGGTAACGGCTTCTTCGTACTCGAAGGCCCAGGTTCTGACGCACAAACTTTTACCCGTAACGGCGCATTCCAGATTAATAAGGAAGGCTTTGTAGTTACCGCTATGGGCGACTACCTTCAGGGTTGGGATGTAAATCCAGATGGCACCACCACCTCTTTAGATCTAAGCAATACCCATAACATTCGTCTTCCAGCTGATACTGGAGCACCACAGATGTCCACCAACATCTCTATCGGCGTAAACCTGCCAGCTGATAAAGACAATATCAAGCCTAATCTGCCTGATACAGACCCTTGGGCACCAGCTCCTGGCACATGGAATCCACAGCAAACAGCTCCTCAATACGGCGTAATGAGAAAAGAGGATGGTACTGTTGCCGCAACTGCACAAGATGCCCAATTCATGCAGTACTACACTGACTTTGATCCAAAGAATGCAAGTACATATACAGCCTCAACTTCACAGACTATTCATGACTCTTTAGGTCGTGCTCATACTTTAACTTATTACATGTTAAAGATGGGCCCAGAGGGAGATAAGTCAAACAATAACGTTTGGACTGTAATTCCTTTTGTTGATGGAAAACCTGTTGATATTGCCTCTCAGGGAACTGCCAATGGCAAAGAAAACCCAACTCTTATCTCCGTGCCAGCAAGCTCTAAATCATCAGTAGCAGGATCAAACTACTTTGGTTTTAGGTGTACTTTCAGTCCTAACGGAGAAATGAAAGACACTGTTCCAGGGAAATTGGAGCTCTGTAACCCTGCAAAAGGTGTTGATGCTAATATAAAGAACCCAAATAGCTTACGTCATACTTTGTTTGGTAACCCAAATGCAACCCAAGGCTCAAACGATGCTAGTGGTAGCGTTACTGCAAGAAATCCAAACTCACCAGACAATACCTTCAAGAAAGATGGCATGGCGGGAGGCGATGGTACTTTGCACACTGCCTTAGGCCAGGGTATCGAGCCAAGCCAACAGCTGAATATTCAGTTTGCTGCTAGTCAGTACGGCTCTTCTAACTTCTCAGTAAGTCAGGCTCCTACTAATGATGGCTATGCAACTGGTATTCTCATTGGTATGTCCGTTGATGAGAACGGCATCATTCAGTGTGAGTACTCTAACGGCCAGGTTAAGAACATAGCTAAGGTTGCCATGGCAGACTTTGCCAACCAGCAAGGCTTAACCAAGATTGGTGATACTCAGTGGAAGCAGTCTAATGCATCCGGTGAGGCTATCGCTAAGGAAGCTAACTCAGGTTCAGCTGGCTCCATTAAGGGCTCTAACCTCGAGCTTTCCAATGTAGATCTTACCAACGAGTTAGTTGAGCTTATTACCGCTCAGCGTAACTATCAGGCTAATGCACAGTCTCTGCAGACTCAGAACACTGTAATGGATAGCATCCTGAATATCCGTTAATAGCAATATTTTTCCGAACATAACTTAACGCCGGGCATTGCCCGGCGTTCTTATTTCTGGCATATGAATTGCTCATTTATATTTATACGAAAATGAAAGCAAGTTTTAGATTATGCAGCTGTTGTTAGACTGCATTAACTAATAACTATATAAAGCGGAGCTAATGTCATGTTTGGAATTTCTGTTAGCGGTATTAAGAATTCACAGAAGCACATCGATGTGACTTCTAATAACATCTCTAATACCAATTCTTACGGCTTTAAAAAGTCACGTGCAGAGTTCGCCGATGTTTACGCAAACAGCGTATTCACAAACTCTAAGACCAACTCTGGTATGGGTGTTCAGAACACTGTAGTATCACAGCAGTTTGTTCAAGGCGCACTCTCAGGCGACACTGGCAATCCTCTTGATATGGCCATTCAAGGCAATGGCTTCTTCGTTTTAGAAGGTCCAGGCTCTGATGCACAGACTTTCACCCGTAACGGCGCTTTCCAGATCAACAAGGAAGGCTTCGTAGTTACCGCTATGGGCGACTACCTCCAAGGCTGGGATGTTAACCCAGATGGTACAACTACCTCTTTAGATCTGAGCAACACTCATAATATTCGCTTGCCTGCTGACACTGGTGCGCCACAGATGTCTACCAATATTTCTATTGGTGTAAACCTCCCTGCAGACAAAGACAATATCAAACCAAATCTTCCAACCCCAAATGACCCTTGGTCCAATCAACCATGGAATCCTGCACAGACAGCTCCACAATATGGCGTTTTGAGAAAGGAAGATGGTACTCTTGCTGCAAATCAAGCAGACGCTGCTTTTAAGCAATACTACACTGACTTTGATCCTAAGAATGCTAGCACCTATACTGCATCTACCTCACAGACTATCCATGATTCCTTAGGTCGTGCCCATACCTTAACCTACTACATGCTTAAGATGGGTCCAGAGGGAGATAAGTCCAATAACAGCGTTTGGACAGTGATTCCTTTTGTTGATGGCAAGCCTGTCGATATAGCCTCTCAAGGCACGGGAGCAGACAAACAGAATCCTACAATGATTTCTGTTCCTACTAACTCAAAATCTTCAGTTGCTGGCTCAAACTACTTCGGCTTCAAGTGTACTTTCAGCCCGAATGGTGAAATGATCAACACTGTTCCAGGCAAACTTGAACTTTGTAACCCAGCAGACGCAGCTAATGCAAACTTAAAGAACCCAAATAGCTTACGCCACACTTTATTCGGTAACCCAAATGCAGCTCCAGGTTCACAAGACCTCACTGGTTCTGTTAATGCCAACAATGCTCCAGATCTGACCTTTAAGAAAGATGGTATGGAGGGTTGCGACGGTACATTACATACTGCAATAGGCCAGGGTATTGAGCCAACACAGCAACTGAACATTCAGTTTGCTGCTAGCCAGTACGGTTCTTCTAACTTCTCTGTAAGTCAGGCTCCTACTAATGATGGCTATGCAACTGGTATTCTTATTGGTATGTCCGTTGATGAGAATGGCATTATTCAGTGTGAGTACTCCAATGGCCAGGTTAAGAACATTGCTAAGGTTGCCATGGCAGACTTTGCTAACCAGCAGGGCTTAACCAAGATCGGTGACACTCAGTGGAAGCAGTCTAACGCTTCAGGTGAGGCTATCGCTAAGGAAGCTAACTCAGGTTCTGCTGGCTCCATTAAGGGCTCTAACCTTGAGCTTTCTAACGTTGACCTGACCAACGAGTTAGTTGAGCTCATTACCGCTCAGCGTAACTATCAGGCTAACGCACAGTCTCTGCAGACTCAAAACACTGTAATGGATAGCATCCTGAATATCCGTTAATAATAAGCTTTCATTTCCAACATGACTTCACGCCGGGCCCTGCCCGGCGTTTTTATTTGAGCTTAAAAGTCGCTGGGTTTTATGATTTTTCAGGACGCAAGAAAGCTGGTCATAGCAAAATGACTTAGAGCTGCTTTGTGGTAGATTGGATTTTTGGATGAGGATTTTGAGATAACAAAGGGGCTTCAGGGCAGGATGCCCTGGTGGAGCCCTTTTGCTTACTTGCTGCTAGGAGCAAGGCAATAATATGTTGATGCCGTTGATTGTGGGAGCTCATGGTTTATTGATGAGCTGTGACGGCATGAAGCTACTGTGGGTAGCATGCTGTTGCGATGCTACGTAGCTCGGTCTTAAATTAAGACTTGTAGGTTTCGTTGTAGGTTGGAACGAAACGGAGCTCAAGCTTGTGGCCTAAGCAAGCGGCAACCTTCTGAATGGTAGCGATAGAAGGATTGATGATGCCATTCTCGATCTTGGAGAGATTAGACTGGTTTACACCACTCATCTTGGATAACTCGCGCTGGCTGATGTTTAAAGACTTGCGAGTGTAGTGGATGAAGTTCTTGAGCTGAACTTCTGGAGTAGCACCAAGTGAGCGCTGAGCAGCTGCAGAAGCGGCTAATGCACGAGCACGAGCAGCAGCGGCCTGAGCGGCAGAAGTGCCGTAAGGCTGGGAGCTTAAGTTGCTATTGTTGTAAACAGTAGTTGGGTGTGCAGAAGCAGTTGAAGTTGATGGATTCATAGCGGTGCGCTGTGCGACTGCACGCTGCTGATATCCGTACTGCTGATACTGCTGAGTCATCTCTTGTCTCCGTTTAGATGTAATGTCGAGTCAGCGCTAACCTATCTTACCAATCTACAGAGTCCAATTATCCACCGCCTATCTTTGAGTATTTGCCTCGATGCGGTAGCGTATTCACCTTGCGCGAGAATCAACAAACAAAAACAATAGCGTGTCACTTAACTAGTAAGCAACCTAGATTACTCTTTTATCTGATTAATTGATTTCTCTTAGCTGACTTTCTGATCAGCTGATGCTTTGTAATCCACCATGCTGCGGTGCAAGGGATTGCATAAAGTGGCAGAGCACTAGTCTAGAGGTACAAGTTTTACACCGTAGCAGACGGTTACTTTACTTAGCTAGTGGTTACACGTAAGAGCCTTAGCTCATAACTCTGTTTATTAGTACGACAAGTTAGTCTTAGAAGTTCAATACTGTATTTACTTGGTTTGAGTCTAAATCGCAGTGCATTTAGTTAAACAAAAAAGCCGAGTCTAAAGAGCACTCGGCAGCTGTGCCTTCGTAATGTAAATAGTATGCAACATAAAGCCTAATAGCAGCTTTGCAATCACATTTAACTATTTGAAAGCACATTAGTTTGCCAACACATGTCTTCTTTTGTGACCTTATGTTTGGCACTTACATGGTTACTAAAATAGCTTTGATTCAGTCAAACACTAAAAGAATAACTGTCATTTTTGACATTATCATGCCTAAGGTTACGACCATAGGCTGCCGTACGCATAAATCCATTTGCCTGCACCTTCCATAAGCTTCTTTATAGAGGTATTTAGACCCTGATCTATTGCGTGGGATACCAGTCAAAAATTTTGTATGAATCTTATCACAAAATTTACGTTTTACTTATGTTAGGAACATAAAAAATATGGCGCAATCACCATTGCCAAAAGTCACAAAATGAGCTATGAGGATAAGATACTAGATTTTCACAAATTGATGCTTATAAAAGACAAATGGCCAATCTATCGAATTTATGCTCAATAGACTAGCCATTTTGAGTGATTAGATTATGTAGTTATGCTAAAAACTAGATACAACTCCACTCATACTGTATTAGATTTTGAGTAAAAATATCAAAGTCGTGCTAACTTTTCTCTTCCTTTATTGGCGCTATAACCGACGAGCTAACTTGTGTCTTCCTTTATTGGAGCGATAACAGTCGCGCTAACTTGTGTCTTCCTTTATTTGGAGAATACAGTTGAGCTAACTTTTGTCTTCTGTTGTAGGAACGATAACTGCTGCAAAATCTTTCTTATTGCTAGTAACTGAAACCTCAGCAAAGCCATCTTTTTCAATTACTGGACTTACAATGGCATCAGGAGCTAATGCGTCTACAGTTTTAGCATTTTTCTCATTGCCATTATCAGACTCTTTGAGAATCTGTTCTTTGAGCTGCTCAATAGTTTCAAGAGGCTTATCATCCTTAGCTTTAAGATCGCCTTCAAGATCAGCTTCATCAGCTAGTGGCTTTTGAGAGTCATCGACTACTTCGCTTGTAATGATGTCAGAGTCAGTTATGTCTCCCTTAACTTTAGAGACCTCAGTGAGCAACGCCTTCATCTGAGTGATACGCTCCTTTGGCGCATCAGCAATAGATGAATCAATACCGTAGGCATAAAGGCTTGAGTGATATACTGACTCTTGATCATCTTCGGCTCGTGCTATCAGCTCATCGATATTGCTAGAGTCTGACTCATTAGAATCATCCATGCTCGAGATTAACTGCAAAGGAGCAACATCGGAGTCTTCTTGTGAAGCTTCCTTATCAACCTTGTTCTCCACACTCTTATCGACGTAACTAGTATAAGTTGCAATCGGGCCTTGAATGTCACTGTCAGCTAAAGCTGAGTCAGCTTCACTCATAACATCAAATGGTCTAGATTCAGCGATCTTTTGTTTAATGTTACTGAGCTCTTCGATTGAATCTGATGCTTTTTTAGGCTCGCTCTTTGTAACCTCTTCAGTATCTGTATCTTCTGATGGCAGATCAAACTCGAACGCCTGATTGTAATCAGAACTCTCAGCTTCAACTGAGTGCGCATTTACGCTTGAAGATCTTTGACAGCGAGTTTTAGAGATATCATTTGCAGGACGGCCAGTGGCAATAGAGAGCACTGCATCAACTAACTGCTCGTCGTCGATAGCATCATCATCGTTTTGTGCTACCTTATCATCATCGCCATCAACGTCAGATGATTCTTTTTGCTCTTTTTCTCGTCTCTTTTGGTTCTCAAAATACTCAAAGCCGTCAAGCCAGCCATAGCTATGGACATTAGTAATGTCATCGCTTTGCGACTCTTTAGATTCTTCCTCGTCAGAGAGAAATTTTCTAGTCTCATCTAAGTAGGTAGCTGCCTCTTCATCTGATAAATATGATGAAGTGGAACTATCTTGGCTATCAGACTTTAAATTGCCAGCATTGTCTGCATCATCTTCTCCAACATTTAGACTATTAGAAGATGCATTGACGTTGGCCGCAACCAAGCTTGATAACGCGGCTGCAGCACTCGCTGAACTAGCATTAGCATTATCTGAACTAGAGCTTGCATCGGCCTTAGCTGAAGTATTGTGTTCTGATGATGCACTTGCATCGGCTACTTCATCATTGCTAGATGCATCAGTATTGTCACCACTGATATTTACTGCGCAGAAAAGCTTATCGTCAGCATGCTCAATGGAGATGTCGTTATGAGTAGCCTCTTCTAAGACCTCTCCCTCAACATTGTTGTAAATGCAAACGCAGTTACGTCCAGAATTCTTAGCGTTATATAAAGCCTTGTCTGCTTGCTTAATCAGATCGTTGATGCGGTACTGATTTTCTGAAGTAGTAACCGTAGACAGACCCACAGAGATCGTAACTAAGCCAGATTCTGCGCCCTTGTTTATCAGCTTTAATGAGGCAATACGCTTACACAGACGATCGGCGATCTTGTATGCATTCTGAGTATTTACATCAGACAAGATAATACAGAACTCTTCACCACCGTATCTAAAGACTAAGTCTTTCTTAGCTAAGTTAGAGTGGAGAGTCTGAGCTACAGCAAATAACACCTCATCACCGCACTGGTGACCCATGGAGTCATTGAGCTTCTTAAAGAAGTCAATATCCACCATTAAAATAGCAAAAGATGCTGGCGTTGAATTGCCGATCTCTTTGACTAAAGCATTGAGGCTGCCACGGTTAAATACCTTGGTTAAACCATCGTACTTAGAGTGAATAACCAGCTCTTCATAACGCTGCTTTAAATGACTCTCATTTTGCTTAATCGCACTGTAATCATCAAAGATCTGAGGCAGTACATCAATAACCTCACGGATCTCAAGTAAGTGATCTTTCTTGAAGAATCCTGAGTAAGCTGCGATCTCAATTTTCTTGGTGTAACGGAATCTAATTAGCAAGTGAGCAATGGTCTGCAGTGGCTCAATAATGCGACGCTTAATCAAGAACATGATGAGCCAGAAACCAATAACAGAGAATAATAAAGTTCCAACCATCATTGGCTTAATTTCAGATGCTAAAGAGGTAATTTCTCTAAGATCCTTATGCAGCTCTTTGATACCACTTACTGTGTACGCCTCTGAAAGGGCATCAACCTTCATACGTGCAGAATTAATGTCCTGCACAAAGCTCTCTTGCAGACGTAAATAGATATCCCACAGAGGTAAGAAGCGCTCAAACTCACGCTCGTAATAGCCGAGCATTTTAAGATTGTGGTTTCTTATTTTTCTGATGTGCTTAACTTCTTCACGAATGGTTGGTTTAACGTTAGTCAAGGAGCGATCTTGCGCAATGACAGAAGCCTCTTCCTCGGTTAATCCAACTTCATCCATGCCAGTAGCAAGCTGCTCAATTGATGATGTTGTCTTAGTGTCTGACACTTCTTGAACTTTACCCTGAGAGTCAATTGTGTCAGCCATAACAGTGGCATCATTCTTAGCATTAGCCTTTGCTGCTGCATTTACAGAGTTAGCAATACGTCCATCAATAGCCCCCTCAGATGATTCCATAATGGACTTTAGCTGACTGGTGTAGAGCACATCATCCTTGTAAGTCTTCTTACCTGCATATGGTGATGATGCATATGGGCCTACGCTATTATCCTCTTTGACATTGTCTACAGATGCATCGTTTGACTCGACATTCTTGGTATTAGCTTGTGCATCACGAATGGCGGCTGCCTGAGCATCTTTGAAGTCGTTTCCATACTGCTCAATGCGGTTGGAGAAATCATCTGGCTGATGCTTGTTGTTTTCATTGACAAACTCATAGAGCTCTTTTTGGCTTTGTAGATCAAAGTGATCCTTGTGCTCATTGAGCTGCAGTAAAGCCTGATTTAAAAGCTT
This sequence comes from uncultured Anaerobiospirillum sp., assembly GCF_902485895.1. Lineage (NCBI taxonomy): Bacteria > Pseudomonadati > Pseudomonadota > Gammaproteobacteria > Aeromonadales > Succinivibrionaceae > Anaerobiospirillum > uncultured Anaerobiospirillum sp. Next base: position 10,107 of record NZ_CABTML010000101.1, read on the forward strand.
ATTGATACGGTCTGCTTTATCAGTGAACTTTTGAGGCTCTTGAGGGTTTTCATTTAAGAAACCAACAAGATCAAACTTCGAGCTAAAACGTTCAGTTAACATAGCAATGTTATCAGCATGGAAGTCTGCAAGCTCACGCTTATAGGCACTGGTCTGATAAAGATCTAAATAACTAGCAACAGTTTGCTCATACTCAGGGAAGAGATATGGCTGATCGGACACGATGAGATACATCAACATGTCCATATAGTGAAGGGAATTGTGGACAGTAGCTCTAACTTCATCAAGCTGATTACGTAACTTCCACAAACGGTTAACCTCTAAGCGAAGATCATGACTGAGCTTAGCAAAGTTATCGCGATTGAAAATGGAGGCCTCATCTAAAATCTTTACTGCACCGATATAAGCTTGGGTGCAATGATTCTTATCGACTGATGAGGTCATGATGTCGATATTGAGCTTAAGCTGCAGCAGGTTTACCGAGCCCTTTTGCATCTTCTCAATGTTAGGAATAGCTTGATCTACAAGCAGCACAGACTTGTCCTGGATCTTAACCATGTCAAGATACAGTACCAAAATCAGCACGCCAGACATGATCATTATAGGAATAATGAACACTCTGCTCAGATCTCTAATCTTGCTAATCTTCAGAAATCTGTTCAAGCCAATATCTCCGCAAAAGGTGTCAACGACTCACTTTCACACAAGTGAGCCTCAATCCTACTAGCTAGCGCAATAAGTATTGAGGTTAAATCTTTAGACAGCGCTCTTCATCCACGCCATCAAGTTAAAAAAACGAATAAGCTTTTAAATCACAAGCATATGATGATTGTCTAGCCTAACTTAAACCATTCAAGTTAAGACAGATGCTCAAAATTGTTTAAACAACATGATTGCCACAATTTAAACAGCACTTACGGCAACTCTTATTTACAAACTATAGCGTTAAATATCTTGTTTAGCTATAAAAAGAGCGCAGTAAAACACTTTAATCATACACAAATCAAGTAATTTGCACTGAGCGCTATGCCACATCTAGCAAAAATCTTTGCTATGCCAAATATAGCCTTCAACAAAAGGGGCATTTTATCCTATTTGTCGATTGTGAGCCTATTCACAAACACAACAAATTGCCCCATCATACTTACAAATCTAGCCAGTTCTAGCCTGCCACAGCGCCCGCACTGCAATTCAGCTCAACCTCGATGTGGCTAGTCTTCTTAAGATTGCCAATGCAATTGAGCTAAAGGCTGATGGTGTGTTAAAGCTAGATGATTCAGAAATAACGTAGACTTAAGGGTTGTTGCTCAAATCGGGACTTTTGAAGTTGTGGGCCTTGATAGCAGCAAAACTTAGAGCAGCATTTGCTTAAGATAGCTTTAACCAAACATCGCGCTGCCTTGGCTTAAGTTAGCCTTAGCTAAGCTACGATATAGCATTTACCCTGCTAGTTTCAGAGTATGCCTAACATAAGCTTTGGTAGAGCATTTAACATTGCACTCCAATGCTGAGGTAAGGCTGTACTCTTGCCTTGCTGTTTGCCATTAGTGATGTGGTTGAAACTAGGACTTGCCTTCGCTTTTAACAAAAGCTGCAAAGCTTTCTGGATCCATCATGCGCTTAGGAGTGATGTAACCATCCTCGCTTAAATAGCATACGCCCATGAAGTAGCCGTTGTAGCGAACCTGGAAGATGTCATTTACCTTGAGTCCGCCCTCTGGCAGGGTGCATAAAGATAAGTCTTTGCCCTGCTTCATACCGTGGCTTAATGGATCAGCCATGGATAGTGGGATGTGCACCTTAGGCAGATTGTTTAAGGCCTCATCTACTGGAATGAGGAGCTTATCAAGCTCACTAAAATCGCTCTTATTCTCACGTGAATCAGCTAACTCTTTGATAGTAGCAAGCTCAGTCATCTTGCCTGCTGGTAAGCCCTCAACGTAAGTACGACGCAGCATAGTTACGTAAGCACCACAACCTAATGCCTCACCAATATCTGAGACTAAAGTGCGAATGTAAGTGCCCTTTGAGCAGTAGACTTCGATTTTGAAGGTGGTAGCGGTAGTTTCTAAAAGCTTAAGCTCTAAAATCTCAACCTCACGCTTAGGAATCTCGATCTCATCCTCGCGTCCTTGGCGAGCGTACTGATATAAGGCTTTGCCATTAACCTTGATAGCTGAGTAAATTGGTGGGACTTGAGTGATAGTGCCTCGAAACTTCTCAAGTACTGACTCAAGACGTTCTAAAGCATCACCAATATCGCGCTCTAAAACAATCTCACCTTCTCTATCACAAGTAGTAGTGGTTTTGCCTAAAGTACCCTCAGCGATATAGCGCTTACGTCCTTCTAAAAAGAAAGAAGAGAACTTAGCTGCATCTCCAAGGCAGATTGGAAGCAGACCTGAGGCTAAAGGATCTAAAGCACCTGTATGGCCGCCTTTCATAGCTGAGAAGATACCACGGCATTTAACCAATGCGCCTGAAGATGAAATACCCTCTGGCTTATCCAATAAGAAGATGCCGCTAACTTTGCGCTTTGCCATAAAAGAATCACCGCCAAACTGTACAGTTACAAACACAAGAGTAAGGTGCCAAGATCAAAAGACTAGCTAGAGCATTAAGCTCTCTACCTTAGCCCTTAAAAGTCGCCTATTTTAGCATAATGACTCAATTTTTATGCACCAAACAAGACTCTAAACTTAGCTTTAAACTACACTACTTTGCCCAACAAACAGCATATAGATCACATAGTACTAGTACCGTTTGAGCTTGGATGTGCAAAGGTGTTGTATTATGCTAAGTTCTTATTGTATAATTTAAGCATAAGTTTTGCGGGTGCCAGCTCTCTCGTACTTATTCGCAGATCAATTGGTCAGGTCGGGAACGAAGCAGCCAAATTTGTGTAATGAGGTACCGGGATGTAGTTGGTGCCCACCCGCTAAAAATAAGAACACCTTGGTGTTCTTTTTTCGTTTCTACGCCCTGAAAATCTTATCTTTACTCAAATAACTTTCCTTTCACTACCAGCATCCACAGCTTTAAGTGATTCATCTCCACCCCATCTTATTGCTACTCTTAGCTAAATGCAGCCATTTCTTACCTAGGTAGATCGCTTTACCGTGCTCTTTTGTATAAAGCCTGGCCATATCTCAGCGATATGAGATGGACTTTGCTATCATAGACATCTTAATGGGCATATATACATGCACTAGTATGTATATTTAGCCGTTGATTTGTAGTCTAACTTTCGTGTTTTAGGTTTGCTGATGAACTCAAATAACTCAGGTAGCAATTCTCATTTGCATGAGGTGATTTTTACTGATCGCCATTACATCAATAAGCTTGATCACCTGACCAAGTTCATCAACTTCTTAGATAAAGCTCCGCGTCTGCCATCGCAGAATGTCTTTATGCTCATTCGCCCACGTGGTTTTGGTCTTTCACTAGCTAGTGAAGCGATTGAGTCGTTATTAATTCGTGACGAGCTCTTAATTGACCACTTAGCCATCAAAGATCCTAATGGCTTTAATGCCGACGATCTTGGCCAATATCCAGTACTCCACTTCTCTTTTGCTATGTCGAAGGCCAATACCTTACAAGCCTTTGCCAAGATGCTCGGCGATACCTTGCAATCTGAGATCTGGGAACACCACATCAAGCTCAAGACCGATGGACGCAATGACTTACGTCGTCAAATGCTGCAGCTTGTTCGCGAGATCAGCGATAAAGAGAAAAGCCCTGTTGTGGTGATCGTCGATAACTACGATGTACCGCTATACATGATCTCTGCAATGGAAAAGCCTGATGAGCGCGAACTTGCTAACGCTATGTACTTTGACATGCTCTCAGCCTTCAGACAGGCTGGCGATCGCGTCAAGTTCTGCTTGCTTACTGGCCACGTTAAGTTTGCTCTGTCCAATAATTTCTCTGAAGGTCTGCCACACGTTATCGACTTATCCTTCTCGGATATTGCCTCTGAGATGATGGGCTTTACTATTGAGGAAATCAAAAATACTTATAGTGAAGATATTGCCCGTATTGCCCCGCAACAAGGTATTACAGCTGCTGAGTATCTTGATGTACTTGAGCATTGCTATGGTGGTTTCGTCTTCTCTGACAAGATGAAAAAGATGCTCTGTCCGCTCTCTGTTACTCGCGCCTTAGATAACGATGGCGATCTTTATGCCTACAGCGGTGACAACAACTACACCTTTGCTCGAGCTGCACTTGACAGAGAAGAGCCAAACTTAGATTGGTTTATTGAAAAGGACGGCCAAGATCAGCTGTATTTAGAGGAAGTCGGCATTTTCCCTCAAGGTAAAGAATTTGGCTCCCTGCTCTTACAGCAAGGCCTCTTCTCATGCAATAAAGTTACTTTCTCCGACCGTGAGCACTCCCTCTCCTGGCGTTATAAATACGGCTTTACTAACGTCGAAATGCGCCGTATTTTCCAGATCCTCACTGGCATCTCATCAGCACAATTACGCGAATTGCCTATCAACACCCGCGTCTACGATGCTGGCGAAGAAGAGTACCTCATCAAGACTGAAGACAAATAATTAAGGCCCACGCAGGGCCTTGTTAAAGTTGCTATCGCTAAGCGATCGCAAGAGATAAAGATCTCTAAAGATCTCAAGCAACCTAAAACACTCTCGAGATCAGAGCTCTTCAAGCTACCGCCTCAACACAGTCATTGCCTAATATAGGCTATTGCAATGATCACTCTTGCCTTGCCGCACAGTAGCTAGTCAGTGCTTTGCAGTTGCAGCCCGTGCATGGCTGCTCTAGTCTGTGCTTGGCTGCTGCTAGCTTGTGCTGGCTGCTCTAGTCTGTGCATGGATGCTCTAGTCCGTGACTTGCTGTTGCATAGTATAGGCTAGGCGTTCAGGACTATTGCTGCGTTTGCTGAGGCTCGGCTTTTACAGTTCTGTTGGTGCTGTTTGAGTCAAGATTGAGATTGCTGCTAGAAACTGCAGTATCTGAATTGGCAGCTAAGTCTTGTGACTTGCCTGGCTGACTGGAGCAGGCCATAGTGCTTGCTGGCATGGCAAACTTGCGCATCATCCTACGCTTGGCTGAGACAGTCTGATATGAAGACTTGTCATCTAAAGTGTAAAGATGTGGCTTCTTGCGATGTAAAAACACTCTACCAATGTGATCAGGAATAAAGCACAAACGCTTGTGGCTGACAGCTGCAGTTAAGAAAAAGCGTGGGTTTTCTGAACCAATCTCTTTGTAAATCACTGCATAACGGCAAAAACCATTTTTGCCACGGCCACAAATGATTGAGAAAAGCTGGTAGATATAGTCAATTGGTCGTGTCTTAACATCAAGACACACTACAGCATAAGCCTCAACGCTCAGCGGGGCTGGATCAGACCTGAGCTTGGTGCGTAGAGCAATGTAGTAGCAAAGTCGTAACAGATAGTAGCCAAGATAGACACCAAGAATGCCCACAGTAATAAAGTACATGGTCTTAGTGCTAGAACTAATACCGGCATAGGCTAAAGACCCATCCTCAGCTACAGGAATAGGATTGCCAGGCATGCCTTGAGGCACACTTAAGATCAGCAAGGCAGTAATCAAAACCATGTAGAAAGTTGCGCTGAACTTTCTAGCACAGACGGTATCGATAACATTGTAGTCAAAACGAATACCAGCTTTGATTAGATACGATTGCAGATATGTGTGATCTATGGGTGTCTTTTGCATCGCCAATTTAGTCAAACCTACATATTGCTGTTCTAAACCTACTCAAGAGCATGTGTGGGCTAATTTGTGATAGTGTTGCCCTCAACTTAACCACTCTCAAGTCTAACTTTGAGCCATCAGATTGCGCATGTGCAATTACTTCACGCATGGTCTCGTGCCTGTGCAAGTACTGCATGCACGGGCTTATGTCTATATAAGCACTGCACGCATGGGCTCGTGCCTGTGCATGTACTAAAAGCATGGGCTTATGTCTGTATAAGCACTGCACGCATGGGCTCATGCCTGAGCATATTCATATGCTAATGCACATACTCATGCACCTTCGCAGCTAAGCACTCTTATGCGCCGTATAATCTCAGCACCTTGAGTGATTAGCATACTAATGCGCTTTATAAGTCCAGCACATTCACGGATCTTCACATGCTCTGCATACTCAACATTGATACCATCAAGCTAGGATTAAGTTAGATCAGAGCATTGCATAAGCAGTGTTATGGGTATCTGACGGCAACAAGCATCCTAAATATGATAGCAAAAGACTAAGCCATGAGTGTACAGCAACGATAAAGGTGTACGTTGATTTTCAACTTTAGCTAAAAAGCTACTCAAATATCGGCCTTTCATTAGCCACGCCACGGAGCAGCTCAATAGCTTAGTGCATCGTATCTTTAGCGTCATAGATAGATATCGTGGCTCACGGTCTTGTAAAAGGCTGGCAGCTAGCTGCATTTTAGATATGCTGCCGCTAGAGGTGGCGAAGCTTTGGGGCTACGGTCTCACGTAATTTGTCTCGACGTGGCTGCATCTTTTGAATGCGTGCGAGCGTACGGTTATTAGTGGTATAGCAGAGTCTATAATGAGGCTTGACGATCATGTTGTACTTCAAGCTTCTGTTGTGGTTATAGATGTCAGCCTCTTGAACGCGGCTCTTAAAGAAGTGAGGGACGTAGATATTGAAAGTTGGATGGTCTTGATCTGACAGGCTTACAACTTTCACCTTATCTAAAATACCTGCTGGTGACAGAATAAAAACCTCGCCATAACTTGGAGTACGTTTTGAGGCGATCATAACTATCTTACACTCAGTAGTGCCTGAGGAAATTTGAGCCATGTCCTCACGTAAATTGATGTAATCGCTAACGAGGTTGGCTGGCATAAATAAAATGGCAAAGCCAACAATGAATGCTACAGCCCTGACCATAATAAACAATCCCGAGATACTACTGTTATCGACACCATCGAATAAATCTTTGTACTTCTTCTTACTGGTGTATAAAAAGCACAGCATGACAGCTAGCACCACGGTAATTATGAAGCAGAGCATCCACATGTTATAGCCCTGCAAGATTGTTGTAGTACGGGCAGCTCCGCCTGAGTAGTCTACAAAGAACTTAACTACTGATTCAGAGAGCAGTGCCACTAAGCTGATAAAGAGAACAAATAAAGTCACAAAAGGCATTACAACAGGCTTAATTTGTACAGCTTGTTTGCTCAGCAATAACAGCCCGTGAGCGTCTAAACGAGCATACATCAGCTCAGGCTTTTTATTACGATTGGTAAACTCCTCTTGCACACTCTTAGCGTTATTCTTTACGCCCGCTCTTGTTGCCTCACCAATCATGGCAGCTAAGAGGTGACGAGCATCAGTTGACTTACGTGATGTGCCTACATTTAAATGAGTATCGGAAACAGCATCAGATACCATGTGCTGAATCTTCACCTCTCCTTGCATGCTTGATGGCAAGATCATCATTGGCTCGTTAGTTAACAAACCCTCACAATTGACCAAGGCTTGCAGCAAAGAGATAAAGTCTCGATCAAGAGGATCAGAAAGATCACGCTTAGCAGATTCTTCATTAATCTGCTTACATAAGACCTGCGCTGCATTGAATTTACGATCAAATACGAGCTTAAAGCCCTCATTGATCATTGGCATGTCAGTAAGACGGACTAAATACCCATAGACATTAACGTAAATGTTCTGAGCACTTCTTAATGAGAGGACTTCTTTAAAAGCGGTTTGATATTGGCTAAAGGCTTGATCGTTATTGCGGTTAAAGTCGTAAGTAAAGGTAATAGCCTTGATCTTTCTTAAGAGTCTGGTTTGTTCAAATACCACTATCATCAAGGCAATAAAGGCACCAGAGACAATACCAAGAGCTGAGCTTAAATCGTCTAATAGCTTTACGCCTATACTCGCACCAAAGAGTAATGCACATGCACTAATGGTAGAGAGCTTTTTGTTGCTTTTCGCAAGTAAAAGTCTGTAAATCACATAGCAAAATGCCATGGTGGCGATGGCAAATAAGGCAAAATTGATGGAGGAGTCATGGTTAACTGATTTAAATACATATGGCATGAGTTCTTCTAAGAAGACAATACCCCATATGATGCAGTTGATCAGAAGGACAATCGTCCATAACGCTAGACGCATTTGATCTCCTTGCTAAACAGCTTGACCACATACCAAGACAAAGTGAATACAAATGTCTGACATTATGAATGACTTTGCAGAACTGTATCTAGTCAAACTAGTCACTTTTGCATAGGAACAACGTTTTTTAGAGCTTTTAAGCCATCCAAAACCATTGTTTTGAATGTAAAACATATTGAGCAAGCACAATATACACGAAATCTGTGCTTATGAAAATCTAAGGCAAGCCTACTCGCATTGAACTTATCTCGATTCCTTTCTAACCTTAAACCTAAGGCTCAATGTTAGCCTTAACTCGCAACGATTTAAGATAAGTACCATCAAGAATATGCCGCTAGTATGAGCTTAATCACTAGTAATAGCATCAGCATTCTAGACAAAGTATGAGCCCTCTCATGTAATTAACCATTGATCCGTAAATTACTATCCACATTGCGCCCCAATAATGTCCAAATAAACAGAGCTTACTGACAATGCTTATTAAAAGACTGGCCCATTCATGCGCCATAGTAAATGTAAGTATCCCCATCCTTAGCTCTAACAAAAGCCTGTCCTCATCTTTGCCATATGCTTTCTTCTAAGCTTACCATCGACCTTTTCATTAGACGGCTTCAGCGCATGGATTTGATTGCCCACAGCAATTGCATTAGACGGCTATAGCCCTTTGCATTTGAGTACCCCCAGCCATTGAATTAGACGGCCAAAGCCCTTTGCATTTGAGTGCCTACGGCAAAAGCACTAGAGGCTACTTTGTTTGTATTTGATTTGCGATGTTGATCCGCTGTGCGTGAATATATGTGCTGGTTGGGGCAATGATCTTTTAAAATTTGCTCTAAAAACAAAAACGGCTGCAGCACTATGTACCGCAACCGTCTTGTGAAATGTCTCGTTAAGCTAGTCTAGCTTTTCAAAGGAAAGATTAGTGCTCTTTAACCTCAACCCAGAACTTTTGCTCTAAATCGTTGAAGAGCTCAGTTGTCTCTTTATTGGACTTAGCAGTCAGTGAGGAGACTACAAAGATAGCAATAGCTGAGAAGATAAAGCCTGGTACTAAAGAGTACAGGCCTAAGAAGCCACCGATTTCCCATACGATAACGGTGATAGCACCCACGGCCATACCGCTAATGGCACCAGCTAAGGTCATACGAGACCAGAATACTGAGATGAGCACGCAAGGGCCGAATGCAGCACCAAAACCTGCCCAGGCATAAGCTACTAAGCGCAGCACGCCAGAGTTTGGATCTAAGGCTAAGCAGTAAGCGATCACAGCAACTAACAGCAGCATGAAACGACCACACCAGACTAACTCTCTTTGAGAAGCCTTTGGGCGTAACCAACGACGATAGAAGTCTGCAGTTAAGGTGGTAGATGCAACTAAGAGCTGGCATGAAAGGGTAGACATAATGGCAGCTAAAATGGCTGACAGCAGAATACCGGCGATCCAAGGAGTAAACAGAGTCTGAGTTACGATGATGAAGATCTGCTCAGGATTGTTAATGCTTACCTCAGGATGTCTCATGGAGAAAGCTACACCGTAGTAGCCAATGAGCACAGCGCCGATGAGACATAATGCCATCCAAGTAATGGAGATACGACGAGCATCGCCCATACCACGTACGGATCCTGCGGCCATGAAACGCACTAAGATGTGAGGCTGACCTAAGTAACCTAGGCCCCAACCAACTAATGAGATGAAGCCAATGAAGGTCATACCCTCAAGGAAGTCATCCATGCTTGCGTCTTTCTGAGCGATCAGAGCATTTGCAGCCTCTAAGCCACCGCAATCCATGATCATAACCATTGGAGTTAAAAGCAGTGCAAAGATCATGAGACTTGCCTGTACAGTATCAGTCCAGCTAACTGCTAAGAAGCCACCAATGAATACATAGAAGATGGTTGAAACTGCACCGATTAACAGAGCATTGTGGTAGTCCATGCCGAAGGTCTGTTCAAACAGACGAGCACCAGAAACCATGCCTGAGGCACAGTAAACCACAAAGAAGATCAGAATGATTAAAGCCGCAATCACAGAGCTGATACGCAGACGATCATTAAAACGTGCAGCTAAATAATCAGGTAAGGTCAAAGCGTCGGATGCATTGGCGGTAAATGAACGTAAACGAGCCGCCACGAACTTCCAGTTACACCATGAGCCCACAGTCAGACCGATTGCAATCCATGCCTCAGACAAGCCTGATAAGAATAACGCTCCGGGCAGGCCCATAAGTAACCAACCTGACATATCCGAAGCACCTGCTGACAGGGCTGTAACAAATCGACCGAGACTTCTGCCGCCTAATACATAGTCGTTGAGCGAATTAGTCATTCGCGCAGCGGCAATGCCAATAATCAGCATGCAGAGGATGTAAACAATGAACGTGGTGGTAGTACTGAACATGAATTCTGCTACGAGCTTAGCTCACCTTGATTACGTTGACCCCAAATCTGTAGAAAAAACAGACACCCAACACTATGCAACTTAACAGCATTATTTGAGCTTATAAATCGCAAAAGCTTCTAATGATAGCAAAATTTGACCTCGATATGCTTGTCAATTCCATTAATAATTCACAATTAGTGTGCAAAAAACCTAAAACACCCACACCAACCTGCCAATTTGCATCATAAATGCGCAGCTACTCAACCACCAAAAGCCGCAATTTTAGCCTTGTATACAAGTTAATGTCGTGCTGCAAATTAAACCTCATAACCCGCAACGAAGCAAAGCAGTTCAAAACGATAAGCTCTTATGGTTTTTGCTTGTCTGAAAAGTTCAAGACCTCGACTGTAGAGCAATATTGTTGAGGTTAGCTGCAAGACTCAAAAGATGCCATGCCACTGTCTTACGAGACACCTTTTGTCTAGAAGGTAGCCATATTGCAGCAGCGCAGTTCAAGAATCGATGCTTGAGGATCTAAGTACGATGTTGGTGATGGTTTGGCTAAGGCGATGGCCAACAAGCAGCACCTTAACAGCCTAAGATCGCTTGAGGTACTGCTTCTTGAGAGGGAAGTTGTTTTGCTCAGCTTTGCTAGCCTTTGCTCAGCTTTAACACCTTGGCTCGGTTTGGGTCAGATTTGCTTTGCTTTGCTTTAGTCGCGAACAGAGACTGAGGCTAGACGCTCAAAATAGTCTGGGAAAGTCTTCTTACAGCAATCAGGATCGTTGATGACTACAGTGCGATCTAAAGCAATGAGTGACATGCACATAGCCATACGATGATCGTTGTAAGTATCAAAATCGATAAGAGTACCGGCCTCTTTTACATTTTGTACATTTGGTACATTTGCATCGATCTTGATAAAGTCACGCCCCTCATAAACATCGCAACCTAACTTGCGCATTTCATTGGCCATAGCCGCGATACGGTCGGTTTCTTTGACTCGCCAGCTTTCGATATTGCGAATGATGATTGGGCTTGAGGTGAACATGGCCATTGGTACTAAGGTCATGGCTGCATCAGGCATATCATTCATATCGATATCGACGCCACGTAACTTACCTGAAGAGCTTACCTTGATGTAGTCAGATCCCTTTTCTACTATCGCGCCCATGTCCTTAAGTACATCAACAAAGAGCGCATCACCTTGAATCGAATCGCTACCAAAACCAGTTACTTTTACCTCACCTGCAATGGCAGCTGCTGCTAAGAAGTAAGTAGCACCGCTTGCATCACCTTCGACTAAATAAGAGCCTGGCGATTGTAAATGCTGCGGACAAACTTCAAAGGATTGGCAATCATTATTCTTAACTAGAACACCAAAGCGCTTTAAGAGTTCACAGGTTAAGTTTACATATGGCTTGGAAATAAGTTCACCCTTAACCTCAAGCACTAACTTGCGGCCAATGAGACTACCAATCATTAATAAAGCAGAAATGAACTGTGACGAGGTATTTCCTGCTACCTCTAACTTAGCTACTTCACATGGCAGATCGAGACGAGATATAAAGTCACTTGATCCGCTGAGCTCGGCAGCAAACTTAGCCTTGTATGGGAATATCTTTGGAGAACCAACTGCAGCTGCAGCCCCAAAGGACATCGATGAGACAAAGGATCCAATGCCAGACTTATGCTCACGCAGCACCTGACATAGGCCTTTAATTAAAAGCGGTGGATAGCCCTCATTGCCAAGATACTCAATATGAGCGCCTAAAGCTCGTAAAGCATCTACTAAAACACCGATCGGACGTTCATACATACGAGGCTCGCCAGTGAGCTTGTAACAACCGTCACTCAAAGCTAATGCAGCACATAAAGGTCGCATCGCAGTGCCTGCATTACCAAGGAAGAGCTCTATAACCTCTTCATTTTCGTTACTAAACAAACCGCCTAGGCCAGTAACACTAAGAGAGGTATTATCTGATTCATCTTCTTGAATCTGCACACCCAGACGCTTTAACGCAGCGATCATAACTTCGGAGTCATCTGAGCGCAGAATATTAGTAAGTTTAGTAGTACCTTCACTTAAGGCAGCTAACAGTAAAGCACGATTAGTCAGACTCTTAGAACCAATTAGCTTTACCTCGCCAGACACTTTAGTGATCTTATCTAAAGTCAGACTTGCACTCATACTTTCACGAAGCTCCTAAGTTAAAACCAATAAGCTACAAAGCTTTAGCCTTTGCTTGCATAAATTTAGTTTAACCTAGAATGCCTTTATCTTGACTAGATGCAGTCAAACAGTGCGCATGATCTTATGCTGCAGCACACATGTGCATACAGATAAAGGAAAAGATCAGAGCATAAGGACAGCCCATCTCAACGCTCAAAAGATCTCTTGTCTTCATGTCTTCAACAAAACAACATCACTGATAGCACTGATAGCTTAGTCAAACGTTGCAGTCTATTAGATCCTATCAGAGCAGTTGAGGGGTAATTGCGATCTTAGAGTTTTAGAAAAGCTTAATCTTGAGTTCCCGCGTTAATTTTAGGGCTACATAAAATATACCAATGAAATAGCATTATCGACTGATGGAAGTTTGATGTTTTACACCAATAAGCTTGTACAGGTCGTTTTGCTTTTTCGTTGGCTCGAGCCGAACGACGCAATCATCGAACACCTTAGCCTTCTGATTCTTCATAATCATTATCACGTC
>NZ_CABTML010000102.1:0-7731 GCF_902485895.1 uncultured Anaerobiospirillum sp.
TCGCGCCGACTTAGATTAGCTTATAAAGCCAAAAGGGGCGCAGCATGCATATGCTGCAGCCCCTCATCAGGCCAGTATGCCTAGCTCCCTAGATCTATAAAAAACATTGACCAAAGGAGAACATATACTGCCATGGGTCATCTCCTAATATTGTTTGATGCTCATTTAGCTATTGATATTAACAATGTCAACAGGGCACGGCTGCTAAATAAAGAGCACTTGTATTCTTCTAAGACGAGTCTACATCAGGACTCCATCTGCTATCCATCTTATCGAGTACTACTTTGCTCTTTAACTGGTATTTAAAGAGCTAATGTATGTTAGACACGCATTATTACAGACACGAATGTGCCTTTATTGCATTACTTTGACCGAGGTTCACCATGTAGAAATAAGAAAACCCCGCATTTGCGAGGTTTCCTTTAGTGCTTAAAGCTAAATAGCTTAGCTTTAAATGCTATTAGCCAAGGAGGCTTAAGCCAAGCTGAGGACGGGTATTAGCCTGCATCAGCATAGAAGCAGCAGCCTGCTGAATGATTGACTGCTGAGATAAGTTAGCAGACTCTTCAGCAAAGTCAGCATCACGAATACGTGAGCGTGCATCAGCTTCATTAGCAGCGACATTAGACTGGTTGCGGATAGATGACTCAAGTCTGTTCTGGATCGCACCTAGATCGGCACGTGAGCCATCAACTTGAGCAATCATTTTATCCATCATGCCAATGGTAATTTCTGCAGATGAAGCAGCAGAGAATCTAAACGAAATAACGCTGCCATTAATCTGTAAGAATTTGTCGTTACCTTGAACAAATGCATTTTTATCTGCGCGGCTACCAATCATTGAGAACTGCATGTTTTCAATGCTGAACTTGATGGTATCACCCTTGTTGGAGCCGACTTGAAGAGTTATTTCACCTGCCTTACCTTTGTTGTTACCAGCCTTTGAGAAGATAGTAGTTAGATCGTCTTTTTGTCCATTCAGTACGAGCTTTCCACCATAGGTTGTTTGCTTAGCGATACGTGAAATTTCATTAGCTAAAGCAGAAGCTTCCTTGGAAAGTGCAGCCTTATCTTCCGCAGTATTAGTGCCGTTGTTTGCCTGTACTGCTAAGGTACGGATCTTCTGGAGCATGCCAGAGATTTCGTCCATGCCAGACTCTACGGTCTGAGCAAGTGCAATACCGTCAGATGCGTTACGGTTGCCCTGGTTAAGTCCATTAATCTGAGAGGTCAGACGATCAGAAATCTGAAGGCCAGCAGCGTCATCTTTAGCGCTGTTGATACGAAGATGATCTAGTAAACTATTCTTTGCATATTAAATACGCGATAAACACGTTGCAAAGGATAGAAATATGGCAACAAAAATTAAAATTAATTCAGCAAAAATTGCTCAATTATTTGACTTAGAAAAATCAGGAAAACCACTGACTGAGATCGCTAAAGAACTTGATGTTAGTCCAGCGCATGTAAGCAGACTTGTATTTGCTTTAAAAGTCCATGGTTTAGAGTGGCTTAAAAATAATCCGACTTTAGCTACAACAAGTGCTACAGACAGTAACGTATTGGCAGTAGCCGCAGAGACTACCATTGCTTTTAATCTTCCAGTAGCTAAATCTCGCATACTTTTTTCTGTGCCTGAGCGAGAGCTTACCTCTGCAATTAATGCTCGTCGTGCTGCTGGCCATCCTCTAGAGTATGGGGTTGAGCCAAAGCTTCCGTCCAATATCAATCTTGCTTTTGTAGAAGAGTTGATATCGAAGCTCAACGGCGGCAAATCACTGGAGATAATCAAGGCTGAGTATCTTGCTCAGTGCCAAAAGAACGATGCTATCTTCAACGAAAAGACTGACGAGGAGATCTTTGAACAAAAGCTACAGAAGGCTAAAGAGTCATTAAAATTTCATGATTTTGAGCCAAGCGGAGACGAGATCTCTGATGCTATCGCCATGTGCGAAAAGGGAGCGAAGCCTTCTGATTTATGTGCTCTGATGGGCATATCTCCTCCTGATGCATCTCGAATTGTTTCATTTATTAATCTACATGGAGGAGACGAATACCGCAGACTACGCGCAATGACAGAGCCAGGTGGTTTTTCTAATCAAGATCTAGCCGCTATGGTCGAATTTGCTATTGCATACAATCTTCCTAATAACAAAGTTTCTTTGATATTCAAGGTTACTGAGTCACGTCTAGCAAAGTTGCGTAAAACACGTGCAAGCAATGGCGCTCCTCTTGAGGGGGCTGGAATAGCCAAGTTATCGTCTAAAGTTAACCTTGAACTTGTCCAATCCTGGATTGCTAAAAGCTGCAACCATCTATCAATTGCGCATCTTAACTCAATGTATGCGTACAACCGTAAGACGAGCAGTTGGACTGATGAGAACGTCTTTTTCTGTAAAGAACCAGAAGAAATTACAGCTAGATGGAAAAGACTAATTGAACAAGCCAGCGAACCAATCCCAGTTTGTTCCGACTCTTTGTTAGAAGTTGAGTCGACTGATATGGAACCTACGGTTAACTCAATCGAAGAAGGCCATAAAGACTCACCAATTGTATCGGTTAGAAGTGGTGTCGACTGCTTGCAAGAGCAGCTTAACGAGTTATCCGATCCACTACACGATGAAGAGTTGCAGCATCTTAATGAAACTGTATCTTCTGCTATAAGCAATGTTCGTATAACATCAATATTACAAAAAAAGCTTAAGCCACACGCTCAAACAGCTTGTCCACTACCTATTACTAGTGGATCGTCTGCAGAGAATAGAACTACGAATGATTCGTTGCCAGAACGAATTTATGGTAATTCTACATCTGAGATAAAAGTATATAGAGGCAAAAAGAAAGATCGTAACCGGGATATAAGACGTGCTGAATATCAAGAAGAACTCCGTCAGTCTTTGATAAATGGCATCATACCTGAGCGTTACCTTAATCCAAATTACTTAGTTGACTATATAGAAATCGCTAGTAATTGCGAAAAAGTTGAGGATGTATTAAAAGGAGTGCCTGCAAAAGAGTACGAAAAGATTGTTGGCAGGCGTGGAAGAGTGCCTGATATTGATATTAACAGCGATGGATTCAAGGATCTGCCAGTAGATGTGCAGCTAGAGCACACTCAGAGGGCACTTAGAAAAGTAATGAGTTTCAGTATCGCTAATCAAAAAAAAACGCTTGTAGAAAGCGCACCAATTAATAGATATCTAACTCAAGGGGTTAAGCGGTCTATTGTAATTGAGGCTTACAAAGCTCTTGTTGATGAGCATCCACAAATACATAGAGGCATTTCGATGGCGGTCTTCGGCTTAAATACTGGAGACCTTCATTACTATGAAAAGAAAAGGCCCGCTGTGCTTGAAAAATCAAAAGATGAGGAAGAGGCAATTACGAAAGCAGTTCTGGATATATATTATGAAAACAACGGTAGCATTGGCGTTGCGCAAATGAGGGATGAAGTTCGTAAACGAGGCTTTTATTATTGCTCTCAAAAAATTAGACGTGTTATGCGTTCACTATGTCTACACTATGTCAAACCTTTCACGAAGAGCGTTTACAGTAGCTATATAGGAACAGTAGGCAAAGTAGCCAAAAACTTGCTGAAGCGTAATTTTAAGAGCGATGAACCAGATCGAAAGATAGTTTCGGATGTAACCGTAGTTAATACCGCTGATAATACTAAGCTTTATATATCTTTAGTCATAGATCTTTTCAACAATGAGATTGTTGGATGGTCTACATCGGCTAGTCCAACTGTCGAGTTTGTAATAATGAGTGTTAAAGAGTACTTTAAAAATCGACCAAAGGACGTTGTGACGATATTCCATACTGACCAAGGAAGTCAATATCAACATAAGGCTTTTGTTGAACTTCTTGAATCTGAGGGTAACGTTATTCAAAGTATGTCAAGGAAAGCAAATAGCGCTGACAATGGAGCAGCGGAGTCAATAATTGGTCGAATAAAAGCAGAACTACTAGCACTGTTCGGCGCGTTTGAGAAACAAAAGTTTAAAACCCTCGAAAAACGTATTGCATATGTTATCCATCATTGGAATAACTACCGACCACAGTCTAGGCTTGGAGCTTTGTCTCCAGTAGAGTATAAGAACGCTTGGCTAAAGAAACGTGCAATTAAAGAACAAAAAACTTATGAGAATGAAACAGCAGCATAAGTCAATTAAATTGTAGTTCCAGATCCTCTTAAAAAACAGGATCGCCAAGCGCATTAAATATAAATTATACAAAAACAAAGGCAGCTTGATCATTAAATGGTCAGCTGCCTTTGTTATATTTCATGGCGAAGATTTTGAGTGTGAAATAAATATTTTTAGCTCAAATATCTTCAACGTATATGTAATTATTTTTAAAAAGTCTAACGATTAAAATTCAAATCGTTGATTTAAATGCCCAATGAATTTAAATGCAAAGAAACGTTGACTAGATCAAGACCTGATGATAATCTCTGATATGTGGTAGTCAGTGAGTTCTGAACATTCCCTAAATAGCGTTGCCCCTGAAGAGCTGAGTAATTGGTATTCACATAGACTGCCATATCAAATCTCCTATCTTTTGCTGCATGCTTGAGAAAACAGGAGCTTAAGGCCTGTTATGCAAGAGCATGGTTGCTGATCTGGTGGTTGCTACATTGCAAGAGACCACACAGATCTCAAGCTATCGCATGAAAAGTACAACTTTCCCTACTGATCTTTACGTAGCTTAGCAAAATGCATTAACTAAATTGTGTACAAAATTTTTCATCAGATCTCAGCTGAGCTTGTGATCGCTGTAATTATAGATACATAAAGTCCTTTACAATACAGCATCTAGCTTTCCGATAAATATCGTGGCTTTAAAGTATAGAAAGTATTACTGATCTTGCCTAATGCTGTTTTCTGATGTACTGATCTCTATTATAAAGTGTAAAGCATGCTGGTGTTTTTATAGTGTAAAAATTTAGACCGCTTAGCAGCTATTCAAGCCTCTGATCCTCGCGATACTATTGCCATGCCCTATTCCCAGTGATCTTCTTTTCTTGTAAAACGGCGCCTTCTATTGACTAGCCCAAGCAAGCCAATATTACTCTTAAATCGCTTATTTATGGGTTTTGTAGGATTTAATGAATCGATGAAGTGCCCTGCTATATCCTGCTTTTCGGCTTGTCCTTCAGTGCTGATCTTTACGATCTTAAGTCTTTGCTCTGTGAATGGCTGTTCTTTGTGATGCCTGATTTGCCGAATTGGCCATGTTGTGTAGGTTTGTGGCTGATGATTGAGTGTTGCGGAAAGTAGAGTATCGTCACACACCCTTTTGTATCTATGCGCTAGTATAGTAATCTTGCTTATATTGGTTTTGTTATGATTCCTTAGTGCAAGAGGAGTGAGTGATGGCAGTAGGCATAGCTGATATTTTGCCAGCACCAAAGGCGCGTCAGCGTGAGGTCTTGTATTTGCCTGACACGGGTTTCTCGGTGATAACGGGCAGTGCTGGAGCTGGTAAGACGCTGATGGCGCTCTATCGTGCGTGCTATCTAGGTAATTCTCGATTACCAAATGCAGGCGCATGCCTATTTCTCACTTACAACCGAGCCTTAGCTAAGGATGTTGATCGTAAGTTGAAAGCCATGGGAGTCAGATGCATTACCGCCACGACCTACCATTCTTTCTTGACTAAAGTGTTAGGCGCTCAAAAAAGAGAAGAGACTGGACTCCCTTTTGACAGTCTAAAAATTTGTAACAAAGGCCGTACAACTATAATTTCAGATGCAGTTAATGCTGTCAAAGTAGACAATGATGCATCACCCTTGTTTAAACGCCGCGACGAGTTCTTTGTCGATGAGATCGATTGGATCTTAAGAATGGGCATTGGCTCTTTAGATGAATATAGAGACGCCGATCGTATTGGTAGAGGCTCAACCCGCTTAAAAATCGACCAACGCCCTCTCATGTATGATGTATATGAGGAATATTTAGAGCGTCTACATGAAAATTATGATTATGACTATGAGACCATGCCGCATAAGTTTGCACAAAGCTCTATATGTGGTAAGGCGTTATCTGAATATCGCCACATCATTATTGATGAAGGACAAGACTTTCCTTTAGTCCTGATTCGTGCTTTTGCCGAACACATGCGTAAAGATGGCTCTCTCACTTTCTTTTTAGATAATACACAGCAAGTCTATGGCCCACGCATCAGTTGGACATCAGCAGGCTTTACCAACTGTAAGCTCTGGGAGCTTCACGATAATTACCGTAACACCATCGAGATCTATAAGCTTAGCCAAGCTATAGCTTCATTAATTGAGGAGTTCGGTGACAAGACTGATGTTAACACTGTAGTACCTCCTAAAGTACATGGCGATTTGCCAAAGATTGTTGAAGTGCAAGACGAGGAGGAGCGTGAAGAGCTTATTCGCGAGCTCGCCGATATAGATTTGGAGCATGACACCTGTGCCATCTTAGTTTCGTACCACTGGCAGTTTGAGAAAATTCAATCGTATATACCTGGCGTAGTCGACCTAAAGGATCATTTAGAGAAGGGCAATTACTTAACACCAGGCATTTACGTAAGCACCATTTACTCAGCAAAAGGCTTAGAGTTTGACACTGTCATCTTGCCTTATCTTGATGCCAAGGGCTTCATTTCACCTCATGTGGTTGAGGATGATGAGTTTAAGAACAATAAGCTCATTAGACAGCTCAAAACCCTCTATGTAGCCGTCACTCGTGCTCGCTCTCAATTGCTCATGATTTATTCAGACGAGCTGACTGAGCTAATGCCAAGTGATAGTGATCTTTATGAGAGGGTTGAAGCATAAATGTTAAGGCTGCTCTGCAGCTTTTTCATAGTGTGAACATATGCTGCAGCAAGCATCATAGTCATGCATCAGCAAGAACATGCGGGAGCTTGTAGCTGCAGCGTTGATTATAAGGTTAGGTGAGCAAGATCTAATCTGATTTGATGGCGTCAAGGCCTGATATGTATAGGCAGCCTCTTTTGAATTTTTTAGGTAGCGACTTATGAGTAATACAGCTAATAGTCACACTGATCAGAACATTGATGAAGAGATTCGTGATCTTGTCATCGAAAAGGGCATTACTAGGCTCTGTCACTTTACTCAGTCACGCAACCTTGCCCATATCTTTGGTGATGGCTTAGGCATTTGCTCAACTTATGAGCTTAAAAAAGAGAAGCTGCCGTATAACGAGACGGATGAAGTGCGTTATGACCGTCATCCAGAGCTTATTTGCTGCTCTATTGAGTTTCCTAATGTCTTCTACTTTGCGACTTCAAGAAGTCGTGTGCAGCTGTTTGAAGACTGGGCAGTTCTCTTAATTGATCCTAAGTACATCTATCGCAAAGACACATTATACTGCCCATGCAATGCTGCTAAAGGTAAGGGTGCCTACTTATGCTCGGGCGCAGAAGGTTTTGAGTCGCTGTATGACTTGCATCCACGAGGCTCAAATTTCCCTCGCAGCGCAAAGCGTATGGAAGCAGCTCCAACAGATGTGCAAGCAGAGGTACTAGTTGATGGCCCGATAGCACTTGAAGATATCATTGGCGTGGTCTTTTTCGATATTGAACAGGCGCGTAGAGAACTTTTAAGACTTGAGCTTATGCAGGCTAAGCTACCTGAAAGGTGCAAGGTCTATATAAGCCAAGACTTCTATGATAAAGAAAATCTCGACACCAAGATACGCAACAATCGCAGCGTTGAGATTCTGGAGCTACAAA
>NZ_CABTML010000103.1:0-14191 GCF_902485895.1 uncultured Anaerobiospirillum sp.
ACCGTTAACTTATGAGGCTTGCGTAATAGAAAACTACATGTCCGGATCATGTAGAACCATGGTCAAAATCATATAGCAAAAGCCTTATATAAGCCACTCCCTAAAATCGACCAAGTACCTGCGTCAAGCTCACTGCAATCAGGTGAGCGGGCGTCTATGCCTAATGGAGCCAGAGAGCAAAATATGCCTGTAGCCAATGGCGAAAGAAAGCTTGGTGGTAACAATTTTGAGGGCGTTAATGCCTCTAATGTGTCTGTCCAAAATGAGTCAGAGAATATGCAAGGTGAAAGAAGATTAGCTGCAGCTAAGGTTGCACCAGAGGGGGAGCTGATTAGTCTAAGCGCAGGAGATCGCATGGCGATGGGCCCTTCATATCGTCGACGTAATGAAGGCGCTGCTCAAAATCGACCAAAGGCAGATTTTAGCGTGGCCCCTCAGATGCAGCAGGCTTTATCTGAGCTGTATGCAAAAAAGCTCGAAAAGCAAAAGCAGATGCAAAATCCAAACACTCTGCAAGGTTCGTCCTTTGCTCGCGTAGAGGATGTCTTTAGCTCAGAAGATGGCTGCAATATCGATACTCGTAGCATCTTACATCGTGAGCATCAGCAGGTGGTCACTCACCCAAGTTCAAGTAACGTAATGGAGCATGGACAAGCAAGTGGTGCTAAAGGCTACTCACAGCCACAACATGTTGCAGTAACCTCAAATCTGCAAAATCAGCAGCCTCATAGCTCTATCTTTGCAAAACCAGTACATAGTCAAAACCAGAGCTCAGTATTTGCCTCTCAAGGCAATAATCAAAGACCTAACAATGCCTTTGTACCAAACGAGCATGCCCATAATGAGCCTCGTAGTATGTTTGGTCGCTTCAATCCATTCCACAGATAGCCTGAGGCAACGAGATCTCATGCTATTTGATGCTTAAGCTTGCCCCAAAGCATAGCAATGCCAAGCAAAGTCAATCCAAGCATAGCAATGCAATGCCATGCTTGGCAAAGATGGGGAGTGCTGCAAGCTCAAGCAATTAATGAATCCATCATGGTCTTTGTTCGTCAGCTTGGTGACTGCTAGGCTGACGTTTTTTTGCTTTGAGCATATATAGGCTTAACTATTTGCATTTAAGCTACAGATAGCATGAGCGGGCGCATGAAAGTTGAGGTGCTGCTCTTAGCGCTTGTGATGGTCTAAAAAGATTTTTAGAGCGCTTAAAATGTCGCTATTGCGAGCTGATTCTTGGAAGCTAAGTATTAGCTACGTGTCTAGTTGTACAATAGACACAGACGACTTTACTTAGGAAAGGTGGTGCTGATGGCACCTTCTAGTGAACTTGTTATTTAGCTGTATGTTTATCTAGGCATGATGCGCTAAGTTCGTATGATGGCGAGTATTTAGTTTTAGCAAATACAGTTGAGTGACAAGCGCATTAAAAGTTCTAGCTTTTGCTTAGTTTGCAAAGTGCTCACTTTTGTATGTTTGTTGCGGTCAAGAATGCGATATATATGGTGTTTTGCTGCAGCTTAGTGGTGCGTTTTTAATTAAAGTAGAAGCAAAAGTTGATCAAAAGCGTTTTTTAGGTTGATTTGCAGTCTAAAAAATCGCATTATGAATAACTGTGATCATGCTACACAAAGCGTGAGGTTGGCTATTGGCTAACACTAGCGCTTGTGATGGAGCCTGATCTAAATTACTGATGACAGTTTGCTGTCACACAGTCTCTGGTCTTCCCATGCTTTTTATATATTGCAGTTGAGGATTGGTGAGATTGTCAGGTGTATGGTAAAGCGGTATCGTTGGCCGTTTTCCTTCAAGATATATCTGATAGTCAATAGTGAGATGTTTTGACGAGTTGCGTGCACGGCAGCTAGAGTAGGGATTTTTGTTCAAAATACTTACTTTAGTCCATTAGCTCGTCTAGAAGCCCATTATGGGTGAGCGTGCCAACGATTTGGAGTTATTTAGTGGAAACTAGAGAGAACGAGGCTGTAGCAGCCGAAGTTGTAAATACAGCGCAAGCTAAAGATGCTAATGCTGAGGCTAACAAGGGTTCAAACGAGAACAGCGGTACTCATCAGGAGCACATCAAAGAGGCTCTAGAGCTGCTGTATGTACACTTCCCGAAGGCCTTTATCAAGGATGGCGATTGTAAGCCTCTGAAGATCGGCATTTTAGAGGACTTAAAGCCTTTAATTGCTAATATCGAAGGTTTATCCATTTCAAAGGTTAGAGCAGCTGTACGTATTTATACTACTCGTCTGCGTTACTTCTACAGCGTACGTGAAGGCGCTATGCGTGTTAACTTAAACGGCGAAGAAGTCGAGCCAGTTACCGCAGAGCATGCTGAATATGCACGTACTCGCTTTACTGAGATTAACGCTCAGCGTCCTACCAAGCCTAAGAAGCCTCAGGGCAAACAGTTTAATAAGAATGGCAAGCGTCCATTTAACAAAGACGGCGAGAATAAGGGCGGTCAGCGTCGCGGCGGCTTTAACAAGGGTAACTCACAAGGTTTCCAGCGTAAGTTTGAGCAGGCTAAGCCATCTGACATTCGCGTAGGTCGTTACATCTTCGTTTCCATTGAGAGCAGCTACCACAAGGGTACTGTATCTGAAGAGCTCAATGGTGATATGGTCGGTGTAACTCTGCAAAATGGCTCTAATGCATTAGTTCCACTCAATCGCATCTACATTAGCCATGGCGGTCAGGGCCCACGTCGCAACTTCAACAACAATCGTGGCGGCAACTTCCGTAACAATCGCAACAACTATCGCAATGGTCAACGTAACCACAGCAATAATGGCGAGCGTAACGGCCACTCAGATCGCGCTCCACGCGACAACAAGGGTAGCTCAGAGCAGTAATTATCTTAGTTACCTTACCTGATTTTAAGCAAGGCGACATAGACTCTATGCCGCCTTGTTTACTATTGAACCTAGCAAAAAACGCACAGCCAATCACAAAAGCCTAATAGCACAGCATTAAACCAAGCTGCAGCATCTTGCGCCGCAGCGGCTGTCATAACAATTTGACAGACTCAACAATCTGCTAGCACCAACCATCAGGCAGCTCTAACAATTTGGTGGCCCCAACAATCTGCTAGCTCCAACTATCCGACAGCTCCAATAATCCATCAGGGCTATTTGCCAATAAAGGCTAAGTGGAGTTGCAGGTGCTGTTAATTGCTCTGGGGACTAGCTCATGCAAGATGCAACCAATAAACCGTGGTTAATGCTCGAATGCCTAGCAGGATTTAGCTATATGGCGCTAAATAACAGTGTTTTGGGAGATTAGCTGCCCAGTGATGGTGCTTATGTGTCATTTTGCAAGTGCGTTAGATTTGATAATTTACAACTAAGATTGCCGTTTTTACGGCAGATACGCTTGTTTTTGCATGCAAGATATTTGTTAAGAGTGCATGTATTTGCTAAACTTTCGAGTTTGTACATATGCTGTCAATCTAAGTTAATGCTATGTTCAAGCTGTTAACATATAAGCGCGTGTAACTAGATTTGGCTTAGTTACATGTAGCATTGCTTGCCATGATGACTGCCGCGTAGGTGCATTGCATCGTATTAAGCTGCAGTGCAAGCAACAAAGGTGCACTGTACGAATTAAGTATGCCTTCAGGCAACAAAGGTACATTGCACGTAACAAAATAAGTTTTTTCGCATTAGATGAGAGATCGGGCTCATCTAGTACTACACTCTACAATTGTCCAGGGCACATTACATTAAAGCGCCTCGTGCACAGCATGTGGCACTTAACTTGGACAGGTAATTTGGTGTGTGAATGGTTTTTTACTACTTATCTGCACTGTGAGGATAATGAATCCTTGCACGTAACTAAACTAGGCCGAAATACTTTTATCTTGGTGTTTAGTTATGGGCGCATAAGTAGTGAGATATGTGGATAGTTTTGCCAAGAGTGCCTAAAAGAGCATGCTAGGCATGAACTTTTAGACAAATAGCTATCCAAATTAAAATCGCAAAGGTAACTTCAGCTGTGCTTAAGCTCAATTTTTCACGATTAGCCTTATGCCTTGCATTACTGGTAACCTCAGTAACTGCTGAGGCAAAACTTGAAATTCCTACCAAGGAAGATTTGCCAGTGCTTGCTCCTGAGGGCATGCATCAGACAGCTTGTACTCGTACAGCTAATAGCTATCTTCGTGCCCACTACAAAGCTATCGATGTAGATAACGAGTTTGTAGATAAGGTGATCAAGCAGTACCTGTATATGCTTGATTACAACAAGAGCCTCTTTACCAAAGCCGAGGTCGATGAGATCTACGCTAATCGCGATCGCATCACCAGATCTATTCTGCTGTGCGATTTATCCTATCCATACGAGCTGTACAACTTCTTTATTCAGCGTCGCTTCAATAAGTACTCATACTTTGTCGATACCTTAAAGGCAGGCAATGTTGATTTAAGCACTGATGAGACTATTGAGCTTAAGCGTAATGATGCAGAGTTCTTAGCTGATGAAGATGCTTTAAAGCAGCAATGGTTAAAGGAGCTCAAAAACGAGCTTATCTTACAGCTTCTGTCTGATAAGACCGAAAAAGAAGCCTACAAGCGTTTAACCAACCGTTACAACGCCGCATTATCCAAGATTGCCCAAACCCGTTCAGAGGATGTGTTCTCTGTGTTTGAGAACGCCTTTGCAACTGCAATCGATCCTCATACCTCATATTTAAGCCCAGAAGATTCAGAGAACTTCAATGACAATATCAACTTGTCACTTGAGGGTATCGGTGCTGTATTGACCTCTGATGATGAGTACACTGTGATTAACTCAGTGCTGCCTGGATCTCCTGCTGAGCGTACCAAGAAGCTCAAGGCTAAAGATAAGATCTTAGGCGTGCGTCAGGCGGACGGTACTTATGATGACATTATCGGCTGGCGACTGAATGAAGTTGTTAAGAAGATTAAAGGTCCAAAGGGTACCAAGGTTACTTTAGATATCGAGCGCGGTGAGGGTTCTCAGATCTCTACCTTTAGCGTGGATATTATCCGTGACAAGGTACGTATGCAGGACTCCGAGGCTAAGATCGAAGTTAAAAAGCACAAGGGCAAGCAGATCGCTGTGCTGAAGATCAAGAGCTTCTACACCAATCTCAACTTAGATATCAAGAAAGAGATTGAAAGAGTTCAAGCTGAAGGCACTAAGATTGATGCTTTAGTTGTGGATTTACGTAACAACGGCGGTGGTCTGCTCCCTGAGGCTACTTTATCCTCAGGTCTGTTCATCAAGCAGGGCCCAATCGTTTTAGTACGTGATGCTCGTGGCAATGTAATGCCTCAGATCGATAGCGATTCTAAGGTTGCTTATGATGGCCCACTTGTGGTCTTAATCAACCGTCTGTCAGCATCTAGCTCTGAGATTATGGCTGCAGCTTTAAGTGATTACGGTCGTGCTCTGATTGTTGGCGATACTTCCTTTGGTAAGGGTACTGTACAGCAGTCTAAGCCACTTGCTCGTGTGTACGATTTCAACGATCAAGAACTTGGCTCAATTCACTACACCATTGCTAAGTTCTACCGTATCAATGGCGGCTCAACTCAGCTTAAGGGTGTTTCTCCAGATATCTACTTACCATCCTTAGTAGATCACGAGGAATACGGTGAGGGCTCTGAGAACAATGCTCTGCCATGGGATAAGATTAATCCAGCTCCATATGAGGCTATCTTAAACATTGCTGCTTATGTTCCTGAGCTGCAGCGTCTAAGCGATAAGCGTAGTGCCAAGAACGAGGTCTTCAAGATCATGAAGACAGACATGGATCGCTACTACAAGCTCAAGAACGATAAGGTATTATCTATAAACCTCGACAAGCGTAAGGCGCTTAAGGATGAGGACGATGCATACCGTATCAAGACTACAAATAAGCGCTTAGCCTTAATGGGCAAGAAGCCAATTAAGAAGCTTGATGACCTGCCTGATGACTTTGAGTTTGATGATGTTGTGTTAAATGAGACTGTAGCTATTGCCTCAGATTTTGCTGATGCGCAAAAGCAAAAGCTCTACAAAGCAAGCAAGGCTCCAGTATTAACTCGCTTCCAGGTTGAGCGCGATGAGATCTCCAAAGGCTCTGGCACTTCATCACCTCCAGGTGCTGCTGCAATGCCTGCCCGTCCTGATGCCGATCGCGTACAAAACAGCTCACTTAAGGCAAAAGCTCACGCTAAGGCCAAAGAGTCAACTAAAGAAGGCGCTAAGGACAGTGCAAAGGATAGCACTGAAAAGACCGCCGCTTTAGAAGGCACAGCTGCTGCAGAGATTCAAGAGCCTCAGAGCGATGGTGTTTCAATGCAAGCCGATAGTGCAGAGTTTTCAGCACAAAGCTATGCAACTGGCACTGGCGAGATTAATAACATGGATGCAGATGGTGCTTTATTAGGCCCATGGCGTACTGTCAACGAGGATGATACTTACTTACGAGTAAGTGACACAGAGTTCAAAGCTTTAATCGAAGACAGCAACACCAATTCCACTGTTAACTATCTGCGCGACAACTCTTACCCAAGCGTAATGCAAGAAGATAGTGCTGTAGCCGAGGATAAGAGCGTAATCCGCATGGTGCGCTAAAGCTTAGATTTCATCTAAAAGAGCAAAGGGCAGTTACTAAATTAGCAACTGCCCTTTGCTTTTGTTGAGCTTCAATGTGCTATTTATTTCCGCTTGATGCCAAGGCTGCATCATGCGGTTGTATAATTTTAATAATTTGCGCTGTGACGCATACTCAATGTTTTAGTTTAAGGACTTATCTGCAAGTATTTGCTTGATTAGATAAGAACAAGGGAGACACGGATGACTGCTGGCAACTTTAAGGCTAAAAAGCGTCTTGATTATAAGAAGCCTGACTTCACCGCTACTGATATCGAACTTAACTTTGTGTTGGGCAATGATTACACCGTGGTGCGATCAACTGCTCACTATGTTCGCCTGACTGCTGATAGCAAGGCTCCATTACGTCTTGATGGTGAGGAGCTAGAGTTAAAGGACGTACTGTTAAACGGACAGCCATGCAAGTACACCGTCTCTGAAAACGAATTAATTGTCCATGATGTGCAGGATGACTTTGAACTCACTACTGAGTGTGTCATCAATCCTGCTGCCAACACCTCATTGATGGGTCTTTATAAGTCTGCAGGTTGTTTTTGCACACAGTGTGAGCCTGAAGGATTTAGACGTATTACTTACTTCTTAGACCGTCCTGATGTTTTAGCTAAGTACCGTGTACGCATTGTTGCCCCTGAGTACGGCTGCGGCGTGTTATTAAGTAACGGTAATTTAGTTGATTTCGGTGTTGAAGATGGCCGTAACTTTGCCGTTTGGGAAGATCCGTTCCCAAAGCCAAGCTATCTTTTTGCTATGGTAGCTGGTACTTTTGACATTATTGAAGATAAGTTTGTCACTAAGTCAGGCCGTGAAGTTCAATTAGGTCTGTATGTTGATCGTGGTGCCTATAGTCGCGGCAAATGGGCTATGGAGTGCATCAAGCAGTCTATGGCTTGGGACGAGCAGCGCTTTGGTCTTGAGTATGACTTAGATGTCTTTAACGTGGTAGCAGTTGATTTCTTCAACTTCGGCGCGATGGAGAACAAGGGTCTTAACATCTTCAACTCAAGCTGTGTGTTAGTTGATCGCGACACTGCCACCGATACTAACTTCTACACTGTACAAGGTGTTATTGGACACGAATATTTCCACAATTGGACTGGTGATCGTGTAACTTTACGTGATTGGTTCCAGTTATCTTTAAAAGAGAGCTTAACTGTATTCCGCGATCAAGAGTTCTCCTCTGACGTTAACAGCCGTGTTTTAACTCGTTTAGATGCAGTTAACTTGATTCGCTCACGTCAATTTGCTGAAGATGCGGGCCCAATGGCTCACCCTGTTCGTCCAGAGCAGGTAATGGAGATGAATAACTTCTACACCGTTACCATCTACGACAAGGGTGCAGAAATCATCCGTATGATTCACACCATTTTAGGCGAGACATCTTTCCAAAGAGGTGTAGCTGAGTACATTAAGCATCACGATGGTTCTGCTGCAACCATTGAGGACTTTATCCTAGCAATGGAAACAGCCTCTTTACGTGACTTATCGCAGTTCCGCCGTTGGTACTCACAGGCCGGTACTCCAGAGCTCTTTGCTAAGTGGTCATATACCAATGTTGACCCAATAACCTCTGAGAACATTGACTCTGAACCGCATGCATCGGACTCAAATAAGGCCTCAGATGCTGCTTTAGCTGCACATGCTGCATTGCAAAAAGCCCATGCTGAAGCTGCTGCGCAAAAGGCTAGCGAGTCTGAAAGCGATGAGTTAGAGGACGATGAGTCCCAAGAGAAGGATAGTGCAGTGAATGTTGCTCAGACTAAGAGCAATGTTAAGCTTATCTTAACCATGCATCAGAGCACTCCTCCAACTCCAGGCCAAAAGACCAAGGAGCCATTTGTAATTCCAGTACGCACCTCATTCTTAACTGCCGAGGGTGAGAGCATTGTGCCGCCTGAGCTGCCTGAGGATGGTGTGCTGCTGCTTACTAAGGAGGAGCAAAGCTTTGAGTTTACTAATCTGCCTAAGGGCACTATCCCGGTAGTACTGCGTGACTTCTCAGCTCCTGTAAAGCTCAATGCAACTTACTCAGTTTCTGACCTTATCAATATACTTGAGCACTGCGATGATCCATTCATCCGCGTAGACTCATTCATGACTCTTATCAATAACTATATCCATGAGAATATTGATAAGGCTAAGACTGGCGATATGAAGGCCCCTGAGGACATCATCAGAGCTATTGCATACGTTATTAATGACGAAAAGCTTGACCTGCAGCTTAAGGCTAAGCTTATTAGCGTGCCTGATATTACTACTCTCATGGAGACCTTCAAGAAGATCGATATTGATGGCTTAAGCGCAGCTCGTGAAGGATTGAGCATCACTATCGCTAAGACTCTTATTAATGATTTCAAGAGCCTTGAGAGTAAGACTCGTTCACGTGGTAAATATAAGTACGAGCCTGAGGCTGCTGCTCGCCGTGCCGTACATGCTGTTGCTCAGCATATGCTGTGCGTGGGCTACCTTGCTGTAGATGATGGCATGAGCGCAGATGATCTCATCTCTAATGCCTACGAGGAGGCTAACAACATGACCGATCGCTTAGCTGCTTTACGTACTGCAGTTGAGTTAGATCTACCATGCGCAGAAAAGCTCTTAGGACTCTTTGAAGATAGCTATGGTAGCGATCCATTAACCTTCGACAAGTTCTTCTCAGTACAGGCTGCCGTATCTTCAGAGAACACTGTTAAGGTGGTACGTAAGCTCTTAGATCACCCACGATTTGACATCACCAATCCAAACCGTGTTCGCGCACTCGTAGGCACTATGGGCTATTCAAACCCAGTAGCTCTACACCGCCGTGACGGTATGGGTTACTCTCTGATGTACGATGTAGTAAGCAAGGTTAACTCCATCAACCCATCAGTAGCTGCTCGTATTCTCGATGGCATGATTAACTACCGTCGTTTTGATACAACTCGTATTGCCAAGGCTGAAGAGTACCTCAACAAGATCAAGAACATTCCAGAGGTATCCCGCTCCGTTTTTGAAAAGGTTGAAGCTGCCTTAAAGCAAGACGACGAGTCCATGTCTTAAGACACAAGGCCAACGATAGGCCAACGATAAGGCCAACGCTCCTAAAGCCTCATCTATGAGGCTATAGAAGCGATGGCCCATCAAGGCTTGTTCATCGGCATTAATACAATGCCAACAACTAAAGTTTAGTACCCAATACATCAAGATGTAAGACTATGGCTAGTGAACGCTACTATCACTTCATACTCAATATTGATCCTGAAGAGTTAATGCGCGTCTATCGCGGCTCTGCGCATCGTTTGCGTGTACGTTCTGTAGAGGGCAGTGTCATTGATATTGATGCTAACCATCTGCGCAAATTTACCACTCGCAGCGGTGTTCAAGGGCGCTTTCGTCTAGCTGTATCTGATACCAATAAGTTCTTACGCCTTGAGCGTATCTAACTAATACCTAGCTATCCATTCAAAAGTAAAAAAGAGCAAGCCCAAAAGGCTGACTCAGGCTAAGAATAGCTAGGGAGTAGTACTAAATTAGACCCCGCGTTAGCGGGGTTTTTCGCATATAGCAAAACTATCATTCTCGTGTACAATACGCTCGAGCCAATTTGAGTAAGTTAAAATGGATTTTTATCGAAAAGGAGCTTGCTTATATTGGGCTAAGTATTGAGTGCTATGCTACGTTATAGATAGTGGTAACAAGTCTAGGTATTTTGCTAGACCCGAGCCACTTGTCTGTGAGCTAGCGATGCTCAAACGCGCTTTGGTTCACCATATATTTGTCTTTTGCAGTTGTTTTCGGGGTGTGTGAAGATGTCACTTTACTCTCTTTATCCTGGTCTCATCCGTCCTCTGGTCTTTTCAATGGATCCTGAGAATGCACACAGTCTGACTATCTCAACTGGACGTTTCTTATCAAAGCAACCACTTTTAAAGCTCTTTTCTCAAAATGTAGCTTTAAAGCCTGTTGAGGTTATGGGCTTAAAGTTTGATAACCCAGTTGGTCTTGCCGCAGGCATGGATAAGAACGGTGATGCCATTGATTACTTTGGTGCTCTAGGTTTTGGTTACTTAGAGTTAGGTACCGTAACCCCTAAGCCACAAGATGGTAATCCACGTCCACGTATGTTCCGCGTTAAAGAGGCTCGTGGTTTAATCAATCGCATGGGCTTTAATAACAAGGGTGTTGATTACTTAGTAAATAACCTGCGTAATCGTCATTACAAGGGCATTGTGGGTGTTTCAATTGGTAAGAATGAAACTACTCCAATTGAGAGTGCAGCAAGTGATTACATTATCTGCATGCAGAAGGTCTATAACTGCTGTGACTATATTGCGGTTAACGTCTCCTGCCCAAACACTCCAGATTTAACTGCTCTTCAAGAGGCTGAGCCACTGATTCGCCTCCTTACCGCTCTTAAAGAAGAGCAATCAAGATTACAAAAGCAGTACAATCGCTACGTGCCATTAGTAGTAAAGGTAGCACCTGATCTTACTGATGAGCAGCTCATGGCTGTGTGCGATGCTTGCGTTGATCTCAAGATTGATGGTATGACCTGTACTAATACCACTACTAGCAGAAGCGAAATTCATGGCATGAGCCACGCATCGGAGTGGGGGGGGTTATCTGGCGAGCCAATTCAGTTTAAGTCTACTGAGACTCTTAAGAAGGCTGCTGCCCGTCTTAATGGCCGCATCCCTCTTATCGGTGTAGGCGGTATCAATGGCATTATTGCAGCTCGCGATAAGATGAGCGCTGGCGCATCCTTAATTCAGCTGTACTCATCCTTAATCTATCAGGGCCCAATCGTGGTCAAAGAGATTGTTGATAATCTCTAAACGACCGCAATCACCTTAATCAAACAACAAAGGCTGCATCACGCAGCCTTTTGTATATTACAAAACCAACACGCCCACGCGTAATTACAAAAACCAACACGCCCACGCGTTTAGATAATTGCCATATCTTCAAAGAATAAAAAGGCAACATAGCCAGAAGCCATGCTGCCTTGAGATGAAAGAAGATTCGTAAAACTCACCATAGAGCAAGCTAAAGTAATGCTCTATGTTTGAATGCAAGTAAATCTGGCTTAGTTACTAAACTCTGGTGCTAACAATATTTCCTAATGTATTCATAATCATGTTAGCAAGATTGTTTGCTGCTTCAACTGCTTTGCCATACTCATCATTTGTACGTTTGATTTCCTCAAAAACTGCATCTACGGAAACTCCATTTTGACCTAATGACTTTGCAGTTTCGAGTAAGGCAGTTTGGTCTTTATTGTTAAAGCCTACTTCTTATGCAGCAGCTTTTGAGGAATATTGATAATTAGAAAGGGATTAGGTTTCGCTCATACGTGATGAATGAGTAACATTAGACAGAGAGCTAACTGAGATTGCCTTGTGCAATTCCTTACAATAAATAGCGAGCATAAGCATGCGGATGATACAAAATTCTTGCTTTGATTATATGACACCAACATACGCAAGAATATGCGTCTACATCTCATTTTTGCGAAAAATAAGGCTACCTTTGAAGAGGTAGCCTTAGATGATATGAGAGATTTGAAATCGGTTTGCGAACTATTAACCGCCTAAAAGGTTAAGAGCAACGGTTGGACGCTGGTTAGCCTGAGACAGAATAGTCTGAGATGCCTGCTGAATGATCTGGTTCTGAGTTAAAGCAGCAGTCTCAGATGCGAAGTCAGTATCGCGAATACGGCTGCGAGCATCAGACTCGTTCTCAGCAATAGAGCTCTGATTACGAATAGTGCTTTCCATTCTGTTCTGTATTGCGCCTAAGGCCGCACGGCTAGAATCCACAGCCTGAATGAAGTTATCAATGTGCTCTAAAGTTTTCTGTGCGCAGCTTGGATAAGCTACAACCCAGTAAGCAAGTGATTTTGCTGCCGCATCAGAACAAAATAGACCAAACTTTCCGTTTTCACCGGCTTTAATTAGATTTGTTTTTGGATCGCCAGTTTGAAACTCGTATGCAACACCAGTAGCATCTTTTGCTGCACTCATAATGCCTTGCATATGGAAACCATGAATCATTAATAGGTTAATGGTGTCATTAGCGTTGGCTCCTACCTGGAAGAAATAATTGCCAGCATCATCTTTGAGACCATTAGCTGCACCTTTGCTTAACAGTACGTTAGCACCAGCGAATGTTGTTTTGTGTGCAATACGGCTGATCTCGTGAGAGAGTGATTTAACTTCTTCTTGAAGAGCCTGGCGATCTTTTTCGGTATTGGTACCGTTAGCTGCCTGAACAGCTAAAGTACGAATACGCTGCAGCATGTTGGTGGTCTCATCGAGAGCACCTTCGATGGTCTGGGCTAAGGCAATACCGTCGTTTGCGTTACGATTTCCCTGATTTAAGCCATTTATCTGGGATGTTAAGCGATCAGAGATCTGCAGGCCTGCAGCATCATCCTTAGAGCTGTTGATGCGAAGACCGCTTGAGAGTCTTTGGTATGAAGTATTGAGCGCAAGAGTAGAGTTAGCGAGTTTACGCTGTGCGTTAATCGAGCTAACGTTAGTGTTAACGTATAAAGCCATAGTTCTCTCCTTGTATTTGTATCAGCAGAGAGAGCTGTACAAGCACAATCTCCACCTTGCTTAATGCAATCAATGTATTCGTAAAAAGCATGGCATGCTACTTACGAATAGATTGTCTGCTGTGAATCTCTTCTAAATAAGGCCACCTCCGAAGAGGCAGCCTTAGGCGATATGAGAGATTCAAAAACGGTTAATAGCCTACTGGCCGCCTAAAAGATTTAAGGCAACAGTAGGTCTTTGGTTGGCCTGGGTCAGAATAGTCTGAGAGGCCTGCTGAATAATCTGGTTCTGAGTTAAAGCTGCAGTCTCAGATGCAAAATCGGTATCGCGAATACGGCTACGAGCATCTGATTCGTTCTCAGAAATAGAGCTTTGATTGCGGATGGTGCTTTCCATTCTGTTCTGTATTGCGCCTAGGGCCGCACGCTTAGAATCAACAAACTCAATGAATTTATCGATGCTATTTAAGGTACGTTGTGCCATGCTTGGTGTATTGACCATCCATCTCACAACGCCATTGTTTTTTGAAAGACCGGCTAGAGAATAGTTTTGCTCAACTTTGTCAGCAGGATTATCTAATTGCGCCATCTCGCTAATTGCAGCTTGTGAACAAATAGCATCCATAGTGAAAGCACCGCATTGGAGAGTGATTTCGTCCTTGGCATTGGCTCCCACTTGGAAGAAATATTCATACTTTTTAGGGCCAGCAGCGCCACCACCAGCTTGAGCAATTTCACGCATGAGGGTGTTAGCGCCACCACCATCGAGAACTTGCGCACCCGCAAAGGTGGTTTTCTTTGCAATACGGGTGATTTCATCAGACAGAGCGTAAACTTCCTCTTGAAGCGCCTTACGATCCTTTTCAGTGTTGGTACCGTTAGCTGCCTGAACAGCTAAAGTACGGATACGCTGCAGCATGTTGGTGGTTTCGTCGAGGGCACCTTCGATGGTCTGGGCTAAGGCAATACCATCGTTTGCGTTACGGTTGCCTTGGTTGAGGCCGTTAATCTGGGCAGTTAAGCGATCAG
>NZ_CABTML010000104.1:0-68721 GCF_902485895.1 uncultured Anaerobiospirillum sp.
CACGGCGACCTAGCCCAGGGCTAGCCCTGGGGCTAGGTCGCCGTGCGCAGCTGCTGCCAATGACTTATTTTGATCTAACCCAAAATTTGACCCAATCCTTAATTGGATTTTTTTCTAAATTATTTGTTGACTATGTAATTTAGTGAGTGTGGGGGAGGTAGCTAAGCTAGGCCTAATGTTTTATGGCGATAATAGCTAGTACTGAGGATCATTTTGTAAATAGAGTTGCACCTTTTGTAAAAGGTTATGCCAAATAGATCATGGCGATCATGGCGGCCTGATATAGCTGCGCTTTTGGCTTGGGCTGTATTGAGGCGTAGCGATCTGAGCTTGTCTTGCTATGCGCTTTATCTCAAGATGATAACTAAAGTTAGTGTTTAGGCCTTGTTGTATGCATCGGCACTTTGTAGAATTGACAAACCATTGCACGGCATATTCATGTGCTTTGTTTAATCTAAGGCGCATGGATCATGAGCTTGGGGCGATAGCTTTGAGCTGTAGCTTGGATCATGAGCTTGGGGCGACAGCTTTAAGCTTGTAGCTTGTTAGCGGCTTGGCAACTAGGAGCTCTTGATGAGCTTGGTTTGCTTGAGAGTTTAGTTAGCTTTTTGCTTGTGATGCTGGTGCTGGGCAATTTATCTGAATTTGTGGTTGTCACTAAAGGATTTTTTGATGAGAGCTGTTTCTTTGAATTTGATTAAGTCTGTTGTGCTTCCAGCAGCCTTCTTAGCTGCATCATGCGGCATGGCGCAGGCTGCATCTTACCCAATGACTGAAGGTCAGGTCATGGTTGGTGAGGATACAACCTATGCAATTTCAAAGGATGGTACTACAACCTTAGAGTATGTATCAGCTCACTACAAATTAGGTCTGTCCAATCTTATTGAGGCCAATCCTGGTGTCGACCCAATTGTGCCAGTCAACGGCACCCAACTTATTATTCCTAAGCGTTCCTTGCTGCCTGATACTGTTAAAAACGGTATTGTGATCAACTCACCTGAGATGCGTCTTTACTACTACCATGATGGTAAGGTAGATGTGCTGCCAATTGGTATTGGACAGCTTGGTACTGACACTCCATTAAATTGGACCACCAAGGTAGAACGTAAGAGAGCAAATCCAACCTGGACTCCAACAGCCAAGATGCATGCTGAGTATCGTGCTCGTGGCGAGTTCTTACCAAAGGTATGGCCTGCAGGCCCTGATAATCCAATGGGTTTATTTGCTCTGTACATTGGTCGCCTCTACGCTATTCATGGCACCAATGCTGATTTTGGTATTGGTCTGCGTGTCTCCCACGGCTGCGTACGTTTACGTAACGAGGATATTGAGTACTTATTTAACAATGTTCCTGTGGGTACTCGTGTACAGTTCATTAACGAGCCAATTAAGACTGCAGAAGATGCTGACGGCAATTTATGGATTGAGGTGCATCAGCCACTGTCCATGAGCGAAGAAGAGTTTGAGACCTTAGATAAGAACTTGCCATTTAAATTCACCAAGGCACAACAAGAGTTCTTTAAGCGTCCTGAGATCAATCAAGAGATCTTACAGCAGGCTTTAAATGATCGTACTGGTCGTGTAACTCTGCTAAATCCAGCTACCTTCTAAGTAAGAGCAATTAACAACACGCTAGTAGCATCTCATCTAATTGGCATGAGATGGATGGCGTGAAGCTTTACTAAAATTTTTATAAAGCAAGGCCCTCGTATCTTTAGTGGTGCGGGGGCTTTGTTTTTTTACTTGAGGTCTTCAATGCCTTATTTATCATGCATTTAAGTTGATTTTGTATTTTATCAGCGTAGGGTAACTCAACTTTTTGGTTGCAGAATAGTTGCACAATCTCGCTTTCGTCACATTGTGTGTGCACAATTATAGATATAAAAGGCATGCAAGAGTATGATCGTAGCGTCACTGTATTCTCTTTATTTGTCGACTGTATTGGTCATTTTTGGTTTGCACATGAAACGTTCTGATAGCCGCTTAAAACGTAAGTTAGCTAGCTTCAAACAGATCTTTAACTCTGATCCCAACTTCCGCTCAATTGGTTTCGGACTAGCTTCATGCGCACTCTTGCTGACTGTTAGCAACGGGGCCATTGTCTATGCCTCAGACAGTAATGCTAAGAGCGATACTCTCATTGAAAATCAAAACGGCACAGCTCAGATACTTAGTGCAAACGACGGCATTGCTCCAACAGATATTAAGTCTTATGCAGATAATCCTCATGAGTATGTTCAAAATCATGCAGCCGCTGACTACCATAACATTGCACCAGAAGCGCGTGTAAATGAGGGCCTATGGAGGCGCTTCTTTGGTTTTGCTGATGCTACTGCAAGACAAGTTGCACCAAATGAACACGAAAATATGCATATGGTGCCGCATACTCTTTACAACGTCGACAGTTTAGGCAAAGAACACGACGGCTCAGATTTACTGTGGGATACGCTCTTATACAAGGTTGAAAATAGAAATCTAGAACCACGCGCCGAATACCATGAGGATATGGTTGATCAAATTCACCGTGGTATTACTTTTGTATCCTACCTTCTGCACCTTTATACCCCGCAAGCTTCTGATTACAACGTACCTTTGTATATCGTCAAAGCTGAAGATATGCGTCAGGCGGTTAGTGCTGTTGATATCGGCCATGCTATAACCTCTAATCGATCAGATAAGAGCTTTGTAAAGCCATCAGATATTTCCTCCCATCATGATGGCAAAGCTACTTTAGGTACTCCAGTAGATAGCGTTAAACGCGGTGGCTATCCACTGTACTACATGTCTCAAGTACGCGATCGCGTCTATGAGGTCGGTCCATGTGCCGGCATGACTTATATTGAGGCTGACTTAAAGGGTAAGTGTAAGTCCCATCAAAGATACAATGGCTTGTTATTGCTCTCAATGCCGCTACCAGAGGTGGCAAGACAAGGCGTCTTCTTAGGAGAGCCGCAGTCAGTGGGCGTTAATGCCATGAGCGCCAACTACTTGCCTCAAGGTATGGAGATTGGTGCCCGTTTAGTTGGCTTTAACTCATCATTTGAGACTGAGACTAGTTCTTTTGGCAAGACACTCCATTCTTTTGATAAGCATTTGTACTCAGTAGGCTTAAAAAAGTTTGTTGAGCCTAATACAGCCTTAGCTTCTTTAGGCAAGGATTGCTCGCACAGTAATCAAAAGAATAATTGCCAACTGTTCTTTGTGGGTAACAATGTTAATCACCTCTTATCTGTAGGCAATGTTGATAGCAAGTTTGATCTGCACTCTTCAGCAAGCCTCGATGTGGGTACACCTGATGCTACCATCGCCATGCAGATCGGTGCTGATTTACGAACTGATCTTGCCGATGTGCGTCCTAAGGGCTATGAGAGTCATGCTCATCCAGCTTTAAAGGGCTCGGCTATGCACAATGCCAAGTCCGATACCTCCACTGTGCTTAATAAAGTCTCCGAGGTTGCAGGGAGAACCATGGACATTGTGGGTGGTAAAGAGAATAAATCTACCTCATGGCGTGAAGTTGGCAAGGCAGGCGAGGATTTAGCTCAGCGTGCCGCCATTGTTGAAAACCGCAGCACCGTCGTCTCAGATGACGCTACAATCGAAGCAGAGGTCACCTCTGCAAGCACTGCTGCAAACGCAGCAGCTACCCAGATAGCAAGTGCTGACAACCAGTCTTTAGCTAGTGTTAGCCAGGATTGCAAGAGTGAGGTCAGCGCTATACAGGATAGCAAGGCTGAGAATACTGAAAGCCTTGGCAGCAATAACAGCCGTGGTCAGTTTAACCGTGAGATTTATGGCGAGGCTCAAAATGGTCAGGATGTAAAGCCTGAGGAAATTGCTGCAGCTTTAGCTAGTGGTGAAGTAGATGAGGCAGTGTTGTTAAATGCTGACTTGCAAGCAGTAGCTAAACAACGTCGTAAAGAGTTGCAAGGTGAAAACGCTCGTGTTTATGATGTACCGGCTATTGAGTCCATCCCAACTGCTATTGAATACCGTGATAGATCAGTTAAGCATGAACTATATGGTATTCCGGTGTCATTTTCTATTACCGGCAAGCCTAATTTAGAGCTGCGCAATACCATCTTGTCTTCTGAGCAGTACAAGAACTACTCCATGCTAACTGAGCTTGAGATGACCATGCTCTCAGATCTTGGCTATCGCATGGAACCACGCGAGTTCTATGGTACCTCCATTTACTCATTTGGCTCAGCTGGTTTTAAAGTGCCACGTAATGTCCGTTCTAACTTCTCTTACTATGACCATGAGACAGGCGGCTACAATCCAAAGCTTCCATCCCGTGCGCCTTTAGCAACCGGCGTACATATTTACGGTTCATACAATGACGTTATGCATGGATCCAAGGTAAGCTCAGTAGGCGCAGGATCAATTGGCGTTCGTGTTGACGGCTCAAATAACTACTATTACCAAACTCCTAAGTCATCGATTGTGGTAGCTGGTAGAAATGGTATTGGACTTGCCTATACATACGGCTGCAATAACGATGCTTATTTATCTGGCTATATCGGTGCTTTAGGCGATGGTGGTATTGGTGTTAAGGTCGATATGGGATCTAACATCTACTCAGATTTAATTGAGTATCGTGGCTCATACACCCGTGTTAGAACTCTTGATTATTTAAACCACAGCTCCTCAAAAGCAAAAGCAGCTGAGTTAGAACTACCAGATGATCTTAAAGGCCCTCAGATTGTAGATCTCATCATTGATGGTGTCGTTGAAGGTGAAAGAGCTGCTATCTATATTGATGACGCCTCGTTTGTTAAGAACATTCACATAACTACTAATGGTGTAGTTAACGGTGGCATTTACTCACTGTGGAATCCAGCTCCAGATGTATCAGGCAAGATTGTCATTAGACA
This sequence comes from uncultured Anaerobiospirillum sp., assembly GCF_902485895.1. NCBI lineage: Bacteria > Pseudomonadati > Pseudomonadota > Gammaproteobacteria > Aeromonadales > Succinivibrionaceae > Anaerobiospirillum > uncultured Anaerobiospirillum sp. The sequence goes on from NZ_CABTML010000104.1 coordinate 4,878, forward strand.
AGATCATCGCAATACCGATTTAATTGACGGTGTAGTACAGCTGCCTCGTACATCAGCTATGAGCGGCTTGACCACTAACTCTATCATTGCTCGCTACTTAACTACGGACTTAAACTTAGGTGTATTACTTGATGAGAACAATCATCCTGTAATCCATGATCCAAATAAGCTTAGCTATATTGGAAATGATAAGTCTCGTGTAGTGCTCGCAGGTGATATTATTGGCCGCACTATTAATATTAAGCACTTTGCTGGAAAGAGCTCCATCTTAGGCGATGTGGTGGCTAACAATGTAACCGTCCACAATGGCATCTTGAGCCTTGCTGGTCCTGAGGGCTCTGTTTATCAGATGCGATCTTTACAGCTTGGAACTAAGTCAGTTTTGGATTTAGTCAACGGTGCGGACTCACAAACCTACGTTACTTCCTTATTCAAGGTAGGCCGTGATGTTGTACTCCGTGTGGATACCGACGAAAAAGGCAGGCCAATTGATAAAGTTTCTTTTAGCGGTAATGTGGCAGTAGCTGAGTATCAGCTTACTGTTGAGCCAGGTGTAAGCTATGCCGATATGCGACGCTTTGGTGCTGATCCAAAGGCCTTAATGCGCTTTATCACTGACTTTATGAACCACAACAATAAGGTCTTTGCCTCTAAGAACATCTCACTGCGCTTCCCTCACTATATTTGGGATAACGCCGGTGGCTATGGTCGTGAGATTAAGTGCACTGCAAGCGGTTGTCATATGGGCGGCTTTGTCTCAAATCACGGTCGTACTGATGTAACCGACGTACAGCACTGGCGCTACTACGTCTCTTTTGGCGGCATCATCTTATTGATCTTATGCTTCTATTTGCGCCACTTCTACATTCGCCACATCAAAAATCGTAAGAGCAAAACAGCATATAACTAGCTTAAAAATAGCCTCGCCAACCAATAGCCAATAGCCAATAATCAATAGCTCAAGACGCCGCTCGCGAGGCAAGCATCACCTTGCCTCTACAGATCGCATCGCTCCTTTGATACAGCTACAGCAATAGCTGCAGCTAAACTTGATACAGCTACAGCTACAGCTATAGCTGCAGCTAAACTTGATACAGCTACAGCTATAGCTGCAGCTAAAGCTGCGGCAAAATCTCAGGGGCAGCTATCTGATAAGTATATGAAAGCGGCGGAGAGTTACATTTGAAGAAACGAGTAGGCGGCAATCTCAGCACATAGACATTATGGCGTGAAAGATACGTATGAGAACTAAAGTGAGCGGGCGCTTTTTGAAATTGGCCTAAGAGGCTAGATTGGCGGGGAAAAATATGTGGCGTCCTCAGGGCTGTGCCTGAGGACTAAATGAAGATCTTATCCTAGCGGATAATCAGAGGCGATACTTGATAGTTACTCGCCTACTGATATGTGGAAGGTCTTTGGCAGATTGTGGGTCTTAAACAGATACACAATACGGATGATGTAGAGGATGGAGGCTACAGTTAAAGAGGTGATAAAGCCAATCCAGAAACCTTGAGCTGCCATAGGATTACCAGTAAAGAGACCGTGAGCCAGGATATAGCCAACCGGCATACCAGCAATCCAGTATGCGACGATGGTAATGGCAAAGATGACCTTGGAATCTTTAAAACCACGCAGCACACCAATAGCAATTGCCTGAATAAAGTCAGGTAATTGATAGAAGGCACAGAAGATTAAGAGTAAGGAGCCTAGGAGCATAACTTCTTTATCGTCAGTGTACAGATCGACAATTTGCTCTCTAGTAATGAGCAATACCGAGATACTCAAGACAAAGAAGATACCGCCTAAGATAAATGAGCCAAGGGTAGTTCGCAAGGCTCGTCTCCAGTGCAGCGCACCCATAGCTTCACCCACACGAATAGTTGTAGCAGAGGCTAAGGCCATTGGGATCATGAAGATGAATGCCGATACATTCATGGCAATGGAGTGAGATGCCACAATGATTGGTCCGAATGGGCTTAACAAGAGTGAGACTAATGAGAAGCAGGTAACCTCAACAGTTAGTGAGAAAGCTAGAGGAATACCAAAGTGCAGTAAGTCTTTAACATCTTGCTTCTTGATTGGGAAGCTGTGCTCATAAATACGGAAGCGTGCAAAGCATTTGGCTCTACGTACGTACAGATACATGAAGATGCAGGTTAGGTACATAGTAAGCGAGGTTGCAATGCCACAACCAATACCGCCAAATGCCGGAATACCAAAGAAGCCGAAGATAAAGATGTAGTTCAGTGGGATATTTAGAACTAAAGCGATAAAGCCAAACACTGAGGTTGGTAAAGTGTTGCCAAGGCCCTCCCAATAGCCACGTAAGATGTTATACATAGCAAAGGCAGGCATACCTGCAGATACAGCGATTAAATACCACTGACCTACATGAGCCATCTCAGGATCGGCCCCTGGAATCATCTTATAGATTAGCGAGAGTAAGCCTAAGATGATGCCCACAATAACTGAGGTGATCAGAATGATGACAGTAGCAAGATGCATCTTCTGTGGAATGAGCTCAGTTTTACCAGCACCGCGCAATTGAGCTACGGTTGGCTGAATAGTAAGAGACATACCGACTAAAAAGAGTACACCTGGCCAGAATAAGGATGCGCCAATGGCTACACCAGCTAATTGCGTTGCACCTGCCATTCCGGACATGACTGTATCTACAACTGACATGCAAGTAGTAGCAATCTGACCTAAGAAGATAGGTAAGAACAGCTTAGAAGTGCGTCGCATATCCGAGGCAAAACTCGGAACAATCTCATCGCCAGCAAAGAGCTGACGTGGACTTCTTTCGTTGCTTTCCATTTGTAAATTAATTCCTGCTTAACGCTTTCTTGCACTCTTATATTGTTAACCAAGAGCTCTAGTGAGTATCTAGCACATGTCTAAAGAGAATCATCATGCATGAGATAGATACTTTAAGATCAACCACAAACTTTTCCTGTCTAACAGGAGACACCAAAACAACATTCTTTGACACAAATAGATGGTCAGAAAAAGCCACTTACTTACATCATGGCAGTGACCAAGGGGCCATCAATATCTACGAGATGCGACTGGTAGATGAGACACCTTTACAGCATATGCCCGCCATCACTAAGATCACCTTGTTTTGATGGCAAGTTAAATCGTCTTTCTATGTCTTGAGCGTATAAACATCTTTGCCAACAACCTCAAGCGACAAGCTGCTTTAAGGTTGTGATAGTCAAGATTAGAGAATGTTGTATTTTCAAATAGATTGCTAGCTAAACATGTAGGCTGACAGACAGTAAACGTACTTGCCCATCAAGCTTAACTACGCCTTGTAACAACAAGCGCAAGGAAACAGTTAACTTAAGTTTCTTATGTGCACTACATATACAAAGTACTCAGCTCATTTGTATTGGCTAAACTTGGCCATGAACATCTATTGGTCTTGATCTAAAGTAGAGCACTAGCATTTGTATATTAGTACTATTGAGTACTTATTCAGTAGCGGTGGCTATCATATAGCAATACATCCTCAAAAAGCTAGCAAGTGCGATATTTTTCTTATAAACGCCCATTGATAACGTTCATCGCCGCCCATCTTGTCTTTATCCACCGCATTTAGGTGCAGCAAGATCAAAATTTATCAAGCCCACAAAGCCATCTACACCTCTGATTCATAAGGATTGAACCAATCAATCCCACATAGTCTTCAAGCACCAATCTCTTGCACTCAAACAGATCCGTCATACAGAGCAAAGGTAGGCAAACGTAGCACGTCTATACAAAGCAAAGGTAGGTAAAAGTGGCTCCCGTATACAAAGCAAAGATAGGCAAACGTGGCACCTGCATACAAAGCAAAGATAGGCACTTGCAGCACGTCTATATAAAGCTATGAGAGCAGGAGCAGTAAATGCCACCAAGGCTCCTCAAAAAGTCAACTAAAGACTGGACACTCCCGTAGACAGATAACATAGAACTACCGAGCATCTGGGATCATATTGATTGTTAAGCCCAAGCTATAGCTGCAACTTATAACAAATAACAATGACTGCTATGTGCAACCGGTTCATACAAGGTGATGGCAGAGCATCTTTTCGTGTGTGTTAATTATGTGGTGACCATGATGTGAGATCTAATACAAACTTGTATGCAAGATCGTGAGTTTTATCGTCAAAGATCGCTTGTATATGCGGATCTAGATACATTAAATAGGGTTTTAGATGTGTTTGCTATGATTTTGCAAATGGCTTGTTTATGCTGTTTTTAGCATTGCATTGCATTTTGTTTACAAAGTTTTGGGACTTGAGACACGTTTAAGTGAGTTTTGGTTAAATTGTTGTGAGTAACAGACAGAATGTGTTGATTTGCTTAATCATAGATGCAACATTTGTATGTAATAAAGATAGCCTACGAAAAAATTTCTGCTCTAAATCACACATTTAACTAGCGCTTAACATTTGAGCAAGAGAGGCCATTATACGGGCAATGTCAGATGATCTAGGTAAATAGGGATCACTAACTTAACTTTTGTTTACAAAAGATTTTTTGATGTTTATAAATGGCGTTTATATGGGGTTTGAGCGCGTTTAATGGTGATCTTTTAGGAAGCTTTATTAACTTTTTTGGTGATTTACGATCTTTTAACAATTGGGCCAAAATTTTTTAACTTTGAGTTTCTAAGATAGCGACAACTTCAAAACAGGAGAGTTATTTTATGAAGTTTTCTAAGTTATTTACCGCTATCGCTGCTACCGCTTTCATGACCGTTGCTTCTTCAGCTTACGCTGCTGGTTCTGTTGCAACTGAGGGTTCAACCTCCATGGAGCACCTCATTGGCGCAATTGGTGAGTCTTTCACTAACCAAAACCCAGATATCCGTTTCACCTTCAACCCAACTGGTTCAGGCGCTGGCATCCAAGCTGCTGCCGAGGGTCGTTGCGACATTGGTCTTTCTTCACGTGCTTTAAAGGGTGACGAGACCAAGACCTTAAACGGTGAGACTGTTGCTTTAGACGGTATCGTTTTAGTTGTTAACCCAGCTAACCCAGTAAGCGACTTAAGCTTAGAGCAGATCAAGAAGTTATTCTCTGGCGAAGTTAAGTCATGGAAGGAGTTAGGTGGTGCTGATAATCCAGTAGTTTTAATCGGTCGTGAGGCTGGTTCAGGTACCCGTGATGGCTTTGAGTCTGTAACTGGCACCAAGGACGTATGCAAGTACCGTCAGGAGCTCACCTCTACTGGTGACGTTATCGCTACTGTTTCCAAGAATCCTAACGCTATCGGCTACGCTTCATTATCTGCAGTATCTGACAAGATCAAGCCTTTAACTGTTGGCGGTGTTCACGCTGACGTTGACACTGTTCAGGACGGTTCTTACAAGTTACAGCGTCCATTCATCTTAGTAACCAAGAAGGATGCTAAGCAGTCTGATGCTGTTAAGAGCTTCTTAAACTACGCCTTATCTAAGGATGTAGATCAAATCGTTAGCGACACTGGTGCTGTTCCAGTTAAGCGCTAAGAGTTAAGAGCGGTATCAGAACAATCCGCCGTAACTCAAAGTACATATTTATGTACACAGCTAGCAAAGTATGTTGTTAGCGTGCAGTAAAACTGCAAAGCTCTCCTCTGGCTGCACTTAACGGTGCAGCCTGAGAAAGAGAATAAGAAGAAAGTTAGACACCTAGTTACCCCGATCAGGGCTATGCAGGTGCATTAGAACACAGAACTCTAAGCCTGAGCATGTAAAGACTGAAAGAAAGTGGTCTTAGTAATTGAGTGGCTCTGCTTAGAGATTCCTGTGCCGTGACAGCTAAATCATTAGCTGCACTTGCGGCTTTAAAGTCGCTCGAGCCTTACAGGCTTTTTGATTGAACGAAATCCGGTTTGTTTAAATGATCAGAACAAAGTCTTCTAAATGGGATATTGAAGAGGCAGCCCGTTATTTCTTCCTCTGCTTCGGTCTTATCAATATCGCTCTTGTTGTCCTCATCAGCATCTATTTAATCATCGCAGGCTTACCTGCAATCATCGAAATTGGCCTTTTTGAGTTCCTCTTTGGTGATACCTGGGCATCAAATGCCATGGAGCCAAAGTTTGGTATTCTCCCATTCATCCTTACCTCCATCTACGGTACCGTTGGTGCCATTATTTTAGGTTTACCATTAGGCTTCTTCTGCGCTGTTTATTTAGCCAAGTTAGCACCAAAGCGTATTACCGATGTTATCGAGCCAATGATTGACCTGCTTGCTGGTATTCCATCAGTAGTTTACGGCTTCATCGGTATGCTCGTGTTAGTACCTTTAGTACAAAGCGTCTTTAATCTGCCAGATGGTGCCTCCTTATTAGCAGCCATCTTAGTACTGACCATCATGATTCTGCCTTCAATTATTAAGGTGTCTATTACTTCCTTAAGAGCAGTTCCTGAAGAGTACGAGTTAGGCTCATTAGCCTTAGGCGCAAACAAGATTGAAACTGTTTTCCGCGTCAGCGTATTAGCTGCAAAAAGCGGTATCGCCTCAGCAGTAGTTTTAGGTGTAGGCCGTGCAATCGGTGAAGCAATGGCTGTAATGATGGTTGCTGGTAACGTACCAAACATGCCATCTATCTTCGAGTCTGTACGTTTCTTAACCACCGCAGTGGCTTCAGAAATGTCCTATGCAGCTGGTCTACAGCGCGAGGCTCTCTTCTCCATCGCTTTAGTGCTGTTCGTCTTCATCATGATGATCAACGCTACTTTAAACCTCATCTTAAAGAAGGGCCGCATCTAGTCGGCCGCTTGAAGTAAAAGTAGTCCATCTCCATGTGTAGATGGATCTACTTAGCAAGTGCTGAATTACAAAGTTTGTACTGAGTCATACACCATGTCAGACACATCAGTTTCTATTTCAACTAAAGTTACTAAGCGTAAGGGTCATTCAATGAGCGATACCCATCACCTTTTCGAGCCATCAAAGAACGCCACCCAAAGAAAGCTTTATGTTTTTGCCATGCGTTCCATGATGTACATGTGCACAGGCCTTACCGCTAGCTTAGTTATCTTCTTAATCGCTTACATTCTCTTTCAGTCAATCCCATACTTCTCATGGGAAATTTTAACTAGCTCACCAAGCTACTTAAAGCGTACTGTTGGTGTGCTGCCAGATATTTTAAACACCATTTACATCATCATCGCAGCTTTAGTATTAGTGCTGCCACTGGGTGTTGGAGCAGCTATCTACTTAAATGAGTATGCAACTTCACGTCGCTTAGTGAACATCATTGAGTACGCAATTGAGACCTTAGCAGGTATCCCATCTATCATCTACGGTCTTGTGGGTATGCTCATCTTCTGCCAGTTCTTTGGTCTTCAGACCTCACTTTTGGCAGGTGCTTTAACCTTAGTAATCATGACTCTGCCAACTGTCATCCGTACTACTCAAGAGAGCTTAAAGACTGTTCCATCAGGCTATAGAGAGGGTGCTTTTGGTTTAGGTGCTGCTAAGTTCCGCGTTATCCGTACCGTAGTTTTACCTTGCTGTGTAGACGGTATCGTAACTGGCTGTATCTTAGCTGTCGGTCGTATGTTAGGTGAGTCTGCAGCTCTGCTCTTCACCGCCGGCTTTGCCCACACCTTAAACGGTTTTATCGACGGCATGATGAACTCAGGTGCAACCTTAACCGTAGCTTTGTACGTATACGCAAAAGAGCAGGGTAAGTTTGAAGTTGCTTTCGTTATCGCAGCAATCCTGCTTGTATTAAGCTTAATCATCAACATCGCAGCCTCTACTGTTGGTGCTCAGATGAAGCGTCGTGCAGGCAAGAACGCCCGCTAATACACACTAAGTGGACTGCTACAAACGCAGTCCACAGCAAACCCAAAGTCATAAAGCTCACGAGCACGTGCAAGCAAAACAAACATGCACGTGACTCACTCAAAAAAAAGATTCCAGGCTCACAAGCAACAAAAAAGATCACAAGATCAAGACTTGCCCTCAGCGCGAAGGAAAACTCCAGTGAAGCTATAAAGGAGGAGCGCTGAATATAGTTGTGTTGTGTGCACCACGATTTTAGTCGTTCACTTGTCAGTGACGGCTTATTTGGATAGAAGTATGAACTCAGATATCGTTTTCAACGTAAGTAACTTCAACCTCTGGTACGGCAATGGTTCTCACCATGCTCTCAAAGACATCAACATGCAGATCAAGCCAAATGCTGTTACTGCATTCATCGGCCCATCTGGCTGCGGTAAGTCCACCTTTATTAAGACATTAAACCGCATGAACGACTTAGTTGATGGCGTTACTACCTCTGGTTCTATTAAGTACTACGACACTGAGATCTTAGAGCCAAACTTAGACGTGTCTGCTTTACGTAAGGAAGTAGGCATGGTGTTCCAGAAGCCTAACCCATTCCCAATGAGCGTGTACGATAACATCGCTTATGGTCCACGTACTCACGGCATCAAGAACAAAGCAGAGTTAGACGAGATCGTAGAGCGCAGCTTACGTCAGGCTGCTATCTTTGATGAGGTTAAGGATCGTCTTAAGTCATCAGCTTTAGGGCTTTCTGGTGGTCAGCAGCAACGTCTGTGTATCGCTCGTGCATTAGCTGTTCAGCCACACGTCTTGCTCATGGATGAGCCAACTTCCGCTCTTGACCCAATCTCAACTTCTAAGATTGAAGATTTAGTCGCTGATTTAAAGAAAGACTACACCATCATCATCGTTACCCACAACATGCAACAGGCTGTGCGTATCTCTGATGACACCGCATTCTTCTTACTTGGTGACTTAGTCGAGTTCAACGACACCGACACCTTCTTCTCCAAGCCACAAGACAAGCGTACCGAAGAGTACATCACCGGTCGTTTTGGTTAATCGTACTTTTTACAACCTCAAAAAACAGTACCGTCAACACGGCACTCCAAAGCTTTAACAAACAATATGGGTTAATTACTTTGTATCCATAAGAAGCTTTAGATGTTGTTAAGCAAGTCGACTACAGGATTTAGTTTGCTACCTGACAAGAGAACCGTTTATCAGTCCTACGACCAAAAGAGCCTTTATAAGTCCTACGACCAAAATAGCCTTGATAAGTCCTCAGGTAGCACCACTAGCTCCTCAATGTGTGTGTATTGATAAGGAGAAAACAATGCGTGACCTTTACAATAAGCAGCTGTTAGATTTAGGTAATGAGATCGTACAGATGGGCCACTTATGCTCAGATGCATTAGAAGGTGCCATCAAATCTTTACATGAGAAAGACATAGATCTGGCAAATAAGATTCAAAAGTCAGATAACCTCATCGACGCTAAAGAGCGTGAGATTGAGCAGATGTGCTTAAACATCTTCTTACATCAGCAGCCAATTGCCTCTGACCTGCGCATGGTATCTGCAGCTTTAAAGATGATCACCGACTTAGAGCGTATTGGCGATCAGGCCAGCGATATTGCTGAGATCGTTGCCTGCATCGATTTCAAAGAGCAGGCTCACTTTGCCATTATTGAAGAGATGGCATCCATCGCTCAGAAGATGTTAAAGGAGTCAGTCGAGGCCTTTGCCAACTCTGATGTTGCTTTAGCCAAGTCAGTTATTGAGGCTGATGACATGGTAGATGACCTTTTAGAGAAGGTTCGTCTTTTAATGGTTGACCTCATTGTTGAGCACAACCATAACGCCGTAACCATCATCGACCTGTGCATGATTGCCAAGTACTTAGAGCGTATTGGCGATCACGCTGTAAACGTTGCCAATTGGGCAGTGTTCCGTGTTTTAGGTGAGCACCCAGATAAGCACGCAGCTCAAAGCGTTGCCGGCACCTTAGCCGTTTAGTCTTATCACCTCAGCCGTTTATTCTTATCACCTTGGCGGCATAGCTTCTAGCCGCTTAAAAAGATTGTGAAAATCAACCAGAAGTTCAATCGTGGGGCCTGTATATCAGGCCCTTTCTATTTATCAAGGCCATGTATATCATGCCCTTTACTTAAAAGCACTCAATCACCCTCAAGTCATTTCACTAATGCAGTAACTTAACTGCAAGCCTAGCCATCCCCAAAAACTCCTTTCATATATTACCGATCAAAAGCTTACAAAATAACTGTTAGACGCCTGCATTTGCCGCACACAATGATCAAATCGCGAGCACCTGTATAGTTCAAGTGGCAAAGTATGTCTTAGCCCATGGCAAAGATGGTTATTGAGCATTAACTTACATACAAGCCAATTATTTTTAACTGTAAATTCAGGCCATATAAGCCTTTGTAAATTGGTACGCTCGTTGCTTGAGTTGTATCAAGAATAAGGATACATCAGCATTTAGGATGTTTTCTTAAAACAGATTTACTAAAACTATTAGCTACCTGCGTTTTAACGCACGAATTTCTTATCGGCAAGATTGAGTGGCATTAAAAGTGATGCTGGCTCTCTGCTTATAACGAAAGGAGAGAACTGCAATGGCTTTATACGTTAACACTAACGTGAGCTCCATTAACGCTCAGCGTAAGCTCGCTAACTCAACTCTTGCATTAAACACTTCATACCAAAGACTCTCATCAGGTCTTCGTATCAACAGCTCCAAGGATGACGCAGCAGGTCTGCAGATCGCTGACCGTTTAACATCCCAAATTAATGGTCTCAACCAAGGCAACCGTAATGCAAACGACGGTATCGCCTTAGCCCAGACCATCGAAGGTGCCCTCGACGAGACCACCAACATGCTGCAGCGTATCCGTACCCTCGCTGTTCAGGCCGCTAACGGTACCAATACTGCAAAAGACCGTAAGGCTCTTCAAGAGGAAGTTGATTCACTCTGTGCAGAAATTACCCGTATTGGTCAAAAGACAACCTTTGCAGGCGCTCATGTTCTTATGAGTGTTGGAGCTAAGGACGGTAATAACAACCCTCTTGACACATTAAAGGATGCCACTGGCAAGTATTTCTTCCAGGTCGGCGCAAATGCCCAAGATATGATTACCTTGGCTATTTCCGAGGGTTTCCACTTGAGTGGTATTGCGACAATGGCCAATATTAAATTTAACGAAAAGGATGTTGGCCTATCTAAAAACGGTGGCACAGTACGTTGGGTTATCAGTTCAGCAAGCTTAGCACAAGCTACCTTGGGCAACATCGACAAAATGATTGAGATCGTCGATTCTAAGCGTGCGGCCCTAGGCGCAATCCAAAATCGTATGGAAAGCACCATCCGTAACCAGAGCTCAATTTCTGAGAACGAGTCTGATGCACGCAGCCGTATTCGTGATACAGACTTTGCATCTGAGACTGCATCATTAACTCAGAACCAGATTATTCAGCAAGCCTCTCAGACCATTCTGTCTCAGGCTAATCAGCGTCCAACCGTAGCCCTGAGCTTACTCGGCGGTTAATAGGTCGTATCTAAAAGTTTAGTTTTCTCATATCGCTTAAGGCCGTCCGCCATAACGGCCTTATTTAAGCGGTTATAAGATTGCAGACTGTTTATTCGTAAGTGGCATACACTGCCATTTACGAATACATAGATTGCATATAGTACATGGTGGAGATAGAGCTTGTAAGCCATCTCTTTACTGAAACAATATAAGGAGAGAAATATGGCTTTATACGTTAACACTAACGTGAGCTCCATTAACGCCCAGCGCAAGCTTGCAAACTCCACTCTTGCTTTAAACACCTCATATCAGCGTTTATCCTCAGGTCTTCGCATCAACAGCTCTAAAGATGACGCAGCAGGCCTCCAGATCGCCGATCGTTTAACCTCTCAGATTAATGGCCTCAACCAAGGCAACCGCAACGCAAACGACGGTATCGCTTTAGCTCAGACCATCGAAGGGGCTCTTGATGAGACCACCAACATGCTGCAGCGTATCCGTACCCTTGCAGTACAAGCAGCGAACGGTACCAATACTGAAAAGGATCGTAAGGCACTGCAAGAGGAAGTAACTGCTCTTTGCGCAGAGGTCGCTCGTATTGGCCACAAGACAACCTTTGCAGGTGCTCACGTTCTGATGAGTCTTGGTGCTAAAGATGGTTTAGGCGGTAAAACTGGTAATACACTTGATACTCTGAAAGATGGCAATGGAAACTATTTCTTTCAGGTAGGAGCCAATGCCCAGGATATGATTAAGCTTCAAGTTAATGAAGGCTTTCATATGAATGGCATTGCTAAAATGGCAAACCTTGAAATTAAAGCTAATGTAGCCGATGCAAAGGCAGCTGCAGGTTTAGTCTTGACAACTACTGATGCAACTTCTACTGCACGATTCTGTATTAGCTCTGCAGAACTTGCTCAGGTTACATTAGCCAACATTGATAAGATGATTGAAGCTGTTGATTCACAGCGTGCGGCCCTAGGCGCAATCCAAAATCGTATGGAAAGCACCATTCGCAATCAGAGCTCCATCGCCGAGAACGAGTCCGATGCTCGCAGCCGTATCCGCGATACTGACTTTGCATCTGAGACTGCATCATTAACTCAGAACCAGATCATCCAGCAAGCCTCACAGACTATTCTTAGTCAGGCTAACCAGCGTCCAACCGTAGCTTTAAGCTTACTTGGCGGTTAATAGGTCGCAAATAAAAGTTTTGTTTTCTCATATCGCTTAAGGCCGTCCGCCATAACGGCCTTATTTAAGCGGTTATAAGACATCAGACTGTTTATTCGTAAGTGGCATGCAGTGCCCTTTACGAATACATAGATTGCATGTAGTACATGGTGGAGATAGAGCTTGTAAGGCATCTCTCTACTGATAATCGATAAGGAGAGAAATATGGCTTTATACGTTAACACTAACGTGAGCTCAATTAATGCTCAGCGTAAGCTCGCAAACTCCACACTTGCGTTAAACACTTCATATCAGCGTTTATCCTCAGGTCTTCGCATCAACAGCTCTAAGGATGACGCCGCAGGTCTGCAGATCTCTGATCGCTTAACATCCCAGATAAATGGCTTAAATCAGGGAAATCGTAATGCTAACGACGGTATTGCCTTAGCTCAGACCATCGAAGGTGCGTTAGACGAAACCACCAACATGCTACAGCGTATCCGTACTTTAGCTGTTCAGGCAGCTAACGGTACCAACACTGAGAAAGATCGTAAAGCTCTGCAAGAAGAGGTTAATTCTCTTTGCCAAGAGATCACTCGTATTGGTCAAAAGACTACTTTCGCAGGAGCTCATGTCCTAATGAGTGTGGGTGCTGCAAATCTTGATACTTTAAAGAATGCTAAGGGTGAATACTTCTTCCAGGTTGGCGCTAATTCACAAGACATGATTACACTTGCCATGTCACGAGGATTTCACTTGAGTGGCATTGCCGCAATGGGTAATGTGTCTGGTAAGGCTACTAATGATCTAACTAAGTCAGGTCTCATTGCAAGTAATAACACAGTTCGTTGGGTTGTTTGTAAGGCAAGCTTTGCTCAGGCTACTTTAGCAAACATCGATAAGATGATTGAAGCTGTAGATTCTAAGCGTGCGGCCCTAGGCGCAATCCAAAATCGTATGGAAAGCACCATCCGTAATCAGAGCTCCATCGCCGAGAACGAGTCCGATGCTCGCAGCCGTATCCGTGATACCGACTTTGCATCTGAGACTGCAGCTTTAACTCAGAACCAGATTATTCAGCAGGCCTCTCAGACCATTCTGTCTCAGGCTAATCAGCGTCCAACCGTAGCTCTGAGCTTACTTGGCGGTTAATAGGTCGCAAATAATAGTTTAGTTTTCTCATATCGCTTAAGGCCGTCCGCCATAACGGCCTTATTTGAGAAAGAATTTTTGCAGACTGTTTATTCGTAAGTGGCATGCACTGTCCTTTACGAATACATAGATTGCATGTAGTACATGGTGGAGATAGAGCTTGTAAGGCATCTCTCTACTGATAATTGATAAGGAGAGAAATATGGCTTTATACGTTAACACTAACGTGAGCTCCATTAATGCTCAGCGCAAGCTCGCAAACTCCACTCTTGCGTTAAACACCTCATATCAGCGTTTATCATCTGGTCTTCGCATCAACAGCTCAAAGGATGACGCAGCAGGTCTTCAGATCGCCGATCGTTTGACCTCCCAGATTAATGGCCTCAACCAAGGCAACCGTAACGCAAACGATGGTATCGCCTTAGCCCAGACAATCGAAGGTGCGTTAGACGAAACCACCAACATGCTGCAGCGTATCCGTACCTTAGCCGTACAAGCAGCTAACGGTACCAATACAGCTAAAGATCGTAAGGCTTTGCAAGAAGAGGTTAACTCTCTTTGCCAAGAGATCACACGTATTGGCCAAAAGACTACATTTGCTGGTGCTCATGTCCTAATGAGTGTAGGCGCACAAAATGTGGACACATTAAAGAATGCTAAGGGAGAGTATTTCTTCCAGGTTGGCGCTAATTCACAAGATATGATTACACTTGCCATGTCAAGAGGATTTCACTTGAGTGGCATTGCTGCAATGGGTAATGTAGAAGCTAAGCAAAAAGCTGATCTTACCAAATCTGGTCTCTTAGAAGACAATAACACTGTACGTTGGGTAGTGTGCCAAGCAAGCTTTGCTCAGGCAACTTTAGCAAACATCGATAAGATGATTGAGGCTGTTGATTCTAAGCGTGCGGCCCTAGGCGCAATCCAAAATCGTATGGAAAGCACCATCCGTAATCAGAGCTCAATTGCAGAGAATGAGTCTGATGCACGCAGCCGTATTCGCGACACTGACTTTGCATCTGAGACTGCAGCTTTAACTCAGAACCAGATTATTCAGCAGGCCTCTCAGACAATTCTGTCTCAGGCTAACCAGCGTCCTACCGTAGCTCTTAGCTTACTTGGCGGTTAATAGGTCGCTAATAAAAGTTTAGTTTTCTCATATCTCATATCTTTTAGGGCCGCTTTCCATAGCGGCCTTATTTATTTGGGGCTAGAGAAAATAGTTTTGAAATGTGGCTAATTGATATGGAAAAGGCAGCGTAAGCTGCCTTTGTCATAATGGGGGTTGCGGCTTTTAGGCCGCTTTACCTTTAACTTTATCGTTAACTTTAAATTTAGCTTTTGCTAACTGACGTTATGTTAGGCGGTGGCCGTGAAGAGCTGCGTCTTTGAGCTTGCGGTAATGGTAGATTACACGGAAGCGATAGAGCACAGCTGCAGCAATGAGTCCGCACAGAAGACCAATCCAGAAGCCACGTGGGCCTTTAAGTCCGGTTTCGGCAAAGAAGCTGTCAAATGGCAGTGTGATATAGCCATAGCAGAGGCTATAGCCAATTGGCAGAGCGACACAGTAAAAGGCAATGAAAGTAACGATCAAGATGGTGGTTGTGTCTTTAAAACCACGCAAGATGAAGGCTTGAATGGTCTGAATGCCCTCAAAACTTTGGTTAAAGGCTGCAAAGAACATTAAAGCTGTGGCTAATGCCAATACCTCAGGATCTTCACTAAAGAGAGCTGGTAGAGCATGGCTACCGAGCAGCAGAATGCTAACGCTTACTACAATAGAGAAAATCATCGAGGCGTAGGCTGCCTTGATATTCATCTTGAGCGACTCAAGGTTATTTTGACCAATGGCATAGCCCACCATAATCGCTGTGGCGATACCCAATGACAGCGGAATATTAAACACAAAGCTAGTCAGCGACATGGTAATGGAGTGAGCTGATACTTGAGTTGAGCCAAGTGGGCTTAAGATGATGGCAATTAAAGAGAAGCATGAGGCCTCAACTGATGTTGAAATGCCCAGAGGCAGTGAGAGCTTAAAGAAGCTTAATAATGCTTGCTTGCTAAAGCCATCCTTATTTTTAAGCCAATGGTAATCTTTAAGCTTTGGATGGAGCATCAGGTATGCGTAGATAACAACGCAAGAGATAAACATCGAGAGCATAGATGCAAGGCCACAGCCAGCACCACCAAGCTCAGGCATGCCATACTTACCAAAGATAAAGATATAGTTAAGCGGGATATTTAAGATCACCGCTAACACACCAAAGTACAGTGTTGCTCTAGTGTTACCCATAGCCTCAGCAAAGGCACGAGCAGAGTTATTGAGCGCAAATGCCGGCATGCTATAAGCGATGTAGATAACGTAATCAATCGCAGTTTGCTCCATGCGTTTGTCTGAGTCCATCTCAATGACAAAGTAAGCAAGATAGAGCAAGATAAGGCTGATAATGCAGCCAACAATAAACGAGGCTAATACCGCATGAGCATGATCATATGGAATTAAATGCTTCTTGCCCGCTCCACAGTGACGCGAGATCACAGGATGGGTAGCTGAGATCATGCCGATAATAAAAGTAATGGACGGGATAAAGAAAGAGCCGCCAATAGCAACACCAGCCTGATCTGAAGTTCCTGCTAAACCAGACATCATAATGTCGGTAATACCAAGAAAGGCATAAGCAAAGTTGCCTAAGACAATTGGAGCGGCAAGCTTAAAGAGCATTAAAAGCTTTGAGGTCAGACTATTGTCAGGATGTCCCATTAATTTCTCCAAACTGAATTTGCTTGATTCCTGTGGCGTAAAAAGTCAGAAGCGTTGGCATTCAGTTCTGAGAAAAAAGCACAGTGTTATAACTTTTTTAATGCCCAATATTTTACTCATAAGCAATTGTGCTCGACAAGATCGTATCAAACTGGTGAGCTATCTTATCCTTATAGAACAAGGGTTAAGTGCTAGTGATAGCTTTTAGCATGCTTACAGAGAGTGCAGGTGCTCATTTAGGCAAGTGCTTAGCAGGGGCCTTGTAGATTTTAGCCTGCTTAGATGGTGGTTTTGTTATTGTTAAGATGATAAAGCCCGCAAGGACTGTGGTCGTTGCGGGCTTTTGAGTCGAGCTTAGACTAGCTCAAGCAGATGGGATTGCTAAGCTCAAGCTAGGCGAGCTAGCTAATGTTTAGTGGACGCGATCGCCATTCTTTGCACCAGCGTCTGGGGAGAGTAAGAAGATATCCTCACCGCCAGGGCCTGCAGCCATCACCATGCCCTGAGACAGACCAAACTTCATCTGGCGAGCCTTTAAGTTAGCAACCACGATAACCTGGCGACCAACTAAAGCATCGGCATCCTTGTAGGCAGACTTAATGCCGGCAAAGACCTGGCGCTGCTCAAAGCCTAAGTCTAACTCTAAGCGCAGTAACTTCTTAGCACCTTCAACTTGCTCAGCCTTGATGATAGTGGCAACACGTAAGTCGATCTTGGCAAAGTCGTCGATGGTAATTTCGCTCTCAAGTGGCTCATACTCAGATGCGCCAGATTCAGCACCGTCCTTGGCCTTAGCCTTGTCGTCAGCCTTTGCGCTCTTAGATGCAGCATCCTTTAAGTCTTGCTTGCTATCTTCGATCATAGCTTCAATGTTCTTAGGATCTATACGAGTGAACATTGGGCTGAACTTGTTGATGGTGTGGCCAAGTAATGGCTTAGCTGCATCATCAAAAGCTAAATCGGTGTTTAAGAACTCACGAGCCTTATCAGCGATCTCAGGAAGAACAGGGCTTAAGTAGGTGATGATAGCCTTAAATGCGTTCAGACCATCGGTGCAAACGCGCTGCAGCTTATCATCTTGACCTTCTTCCTTGGCAATTACCCATGGAGCCTCACGGTCGATGTAGCGGTTAGCCTCATCGGCAAGAGACATAACAGCACGGATAGCATCAGCGTAATTGCGAGATGCATAGCCCTTGTTTACAGTCTCAGCAATAGAACCGAGCTTTTCCATAAGCTCATTGTCAAAAGGCTCTGAGGCTAACTTGCCCTCAAAGCGCTTGGTGATGAAGCCTGCGCAACGAGAGGCGAGGTTAACGATCTTACCTACGATATCTGAGTTGATCTTAGCCTGGAAGTCATCTAAGGACAGATCGATATCTACAGCCTCATCAGTGAGCTTGGAGGCAAAGTAGTAACGTAAGCATTCTGGCTTTAAGTGCTTTAAGTAGGTTGAAGCCTGAATGAAGGTGCCCTTGGACTTGGACATCTTGGTGCCGTTAACGGTTACATAGCCGTGTACGAACACGCCATTTGGCAGGCGGTAACCAGAACCCTTTAAGGTTGCAGGCCAGAATAATGAGTGGAAGTATAAAATGTCCTTACCAATAAAGTGGTAGAGCTCTTTATCGCTATCTGCCTTAAAGAAATCGTCGAAGTTTACGCCGTTCTTATCACAGAAGTTCTTAAAGGATGCCATATAGCCGATAGGAGCATCGAGCCATACGTAGAAGTACTTGTCTTCAGTATCTGGGATTTGGAAGCCAAAGTATGGTGCATCACGGGAGATATCCCACTGCTTTAAGCCTTGCTCAAACCACTCGTTGAGCTTGTTAGCCATGCTCTCTGAGACAGCACCTGAGTTTTGGATGAAATCCTTGAGAAAATCATTGAACTTAGGCAGATCAAAGAAGTAGTGTACAGAGTCCTTTAAGACTGGCTTAGCACCAGAAATTGAGGAGTAAGCGTCCTTAAGATCAGTAGGATCATAAGTAGCAGAGCATACTTCGCAGTTATCGCCGTACTGATCCTTGGCACCGCAGCGAGGGCAAGTACCCTTAACAAAGCGATCAGGCAGGAACATGTTCTTCTCAGGATCATAAAGCTGAGAGATAGTACGAGTGGTAATAAAACCATTATCACGCAGCTTCTTGTAGATCTCGGTGGAGAACTCTTGGTTTTCTGGAGAATGGGTGCGGTAGTAGTTGTCGTATG
Organism: uncultured Anaerobiospirillum sp.; assembly: GCF_902485895.1. Classification (NCBI taxonomy): domain Bacteria; kingdom Pseudomonadati; phylum Pseudomonadota; class Gammaproteobacteria; order Aeromonadales; family Succinivibrionaceae; genus Anaerobiospirillum; species uncultured Anaerobiospirillum sp. The sequence goes on from NZ_CABTML010000104.1 coordinate 23,508, forward strand.
AGATCAAGAAGCCATCGAAATCGGCTTTGTGAGCTAAACCGACCTGAGTAATAAGCTCCTCAGGGGTAATGCCCATGTCGCCTGCCTTGATCATAATTGGGGTGCCATGGCAGTCATCGGCACAAACGTAGTAGACCTGATCACCCTTGGCGCGGTGGTAGCGAACAAAGATGTCCGACTGTATATGCTCAAGCATATGGCCTAAGTGAATTGGTCCGTTTGCATACGGCAGAGCTGAGGTTACCAGCATGGAACGTTGTGATGTCATGTTTTAAAATTGCGCGCCAAGCCTGATGATAGCTTTGCCCTGTAACCAAACTGCAAGTAAAGATGCACAACAATGTGCGCTTTGTTTGCTGTGTTAATTACAGACGCTTTTAGAGGCCTGATGAAAGCTCCGGCGCGACTCTCCTGTTAGTTCCTAAAAGATCGATTACTTAGTGCTGCTATATGTATCAAGCTTAGTTAGCTTAATTAACTTAACTAAGAGCTCTATACTTTTATAGGAATGTGCTGATGCATAAGCATAGATTAAGCGCTTACTTAGTTTTCTTTAGTGCAGGACTGCAGTAAATATAGTGTGCATATTCTAACCTAGAAAAGCTTATTTAAGGCCACTTTCGCGATCTAAAAGCATCAGAGAAGCATCTTATTATGGTTTTTGAAGTCTCTTGTATGTTTTTAAGCATCACAAGGCTCAAGATGCTGCATTGATGCACAGCCTACGCGCATGGTTGATGGCGCTTGTAAGGCGTTATGGCGGCCCCAAAAACAAAAAAGCAGCGCAAGATAACTAACGCTGCTTTTTTAGCTTCTAGATAAAGACGAGTACTGATTGAAAGAGTACTTGCCGATTAATAATTAGAGGCTGTAGTAGAGGCTGAACTCAGCTGGGTGTGGAGTATCGCGGACTAAGGATACTTCTTGAGCCTTAAGCTCGATGTAGGACTGAATAGCTTCCTCAGTGAATACGCCACCAGCAAGGAGGTACTCGTGGTCAGCCTTAAGAGCCTCTAAAGCCTCGCCTAATGAGTCAGCAACGGTAGGAATACCGGTTAACTCCTCAGGTGGTAAGTCGTAGAGGTTCTTATCGAGTGGATCGCCCGGCTCGATGCGGTTGATGATACCGTCTAAGCCAGCCATGGTTAAGGCAGCAAAGCACAGGTATGGGTTGCACAGACAGTCTGGGAAACGAACCTCAATGTGAGCAGTGCTTGGGTTAACTGCATGAGGAATACGAATAGCTGCTGAGCGGTTAGAAGCTGAGTAAGCTAATAATACTGGAGCCTCGAAGTGAGGTACTAAACGCTTGTAAGAGTTGGTAGAAGCGTTGGTGAAAGCATTTAAGGACTTAGCGTGCTTAATGATACCGCCGATGAACCATAAAGCTTCCTGTGACAGACCGCCGTAGAGGTTACCAGCAAAGAGGTTCTTGCCATCCTTGCTAAGAGACATGTGGCAGTGCATACCAGAACCTGCCTCACCCTTCATTGGCTTAGGCATGAAGGTTACAGTCTTGTTGTTCAGGTTAGCAACGTTATGAACTACATACTTGTAGATCATAACTTCGTCAGCCTTCTTAGTTAAAGAGTTGTACTTAGTAGCAATCTCGTTTTGACCTGCAGTACCAACCTCGTGGTGGTGTGCCTCAGGCTCGATGTCGAACTTCTTTAAAACATCGCACATCTGAGTACGGATGTCCTGAGAAGAGTCAACTGGAGGAACAGGGAAGTAGCCACCCTGAACCATAGGACGGTGGCCTAAGTTAGGACGATCGGTATATTCCTTGTCAGAGTTCCAAGCTGCCTCGTAGTCTTCGATCTGGTACATGCAGCCAGACATGTCGTGCTTGAAGCGGATGCCATCAAACATGTAGAACTCAAGCTCAGGGCCTAAGAAAGCCTCATCAGCGATACCCTCAGAGCGCATGAAGTTCTCAGCACGACGAGCAATAGAGCGTGGATCCTTCTCGTAACCAGCTAAAGTGGTTGGATCAAGAATGTCGCAACGGATGATGATGGTTGGAACCTTGAAGAAAGGATCTAAAAATACAGGACCATCAACTGGCATCAAGAGCATGTCAGACTTGTTAATGGTGCACCAGCCCGGCATGGAGGAACCGTCAAAGAGCTTTCCATCACTGAAGAATGACTCGGTGATTAAGTGGATTGGTAAGGTGATATGCTGCTCTTTACCCTTGGTGTTGGTAAAGCGCAAATCAGCATACTGAACGTTATGCTCATCAATGAGTTGCTTAATCTCATCAAAAGTCATGACTTATCTCCAAAACTTGCAGATGCCCCTGCATTTGCAAAAACAACTTCAGGCCTGACTAGTGCAAAACTTAATGTTCTTAAGCTTTGTACTACTAAGCTGAATCCTTTGAACTCTCTATCTATACACAATTATAGTAATAGCCTAAGAAATGCTTTGTGCTTAAGGCTATAGCGTCAGGTAAAAGTGCAAAAGATTAAGCTCAGATGTTAGTGTAGCCGCGATATGAAGCTATCAAGGTTTTTGCTAAGCAAACTTGCAGCGCAGGAGCTGTTAGCATTGAAATGTTAGTGATCTGCATCACGGAACATTTTAAAAAATTGATTCTTTATTATAGCCTATCTGAGCGCACTTTCTAAAACGTCAAATCTACAAAATGTAAGTCTACTAACTCAACTTGACTGCACAAAGCTTGTATACAAGCCAAGTTATCGCAAACTTGCTATTTAGCAAGGTGATAACAAGTATTACAACACGCTTGAATTGCACCATAGAAAGGAGCTACTTTAAAAAATAGAGCGTACTTTGCACTAATTCATAGCTACAAATCGACCTCATGGAAGTGAAATTTGCAGATCCTTCAAGCAGATAGACACCCTCACCTTAAACCGTAAATAATTCAGCCTAAACATGAAAAAAGTTTTGCTGCAGCCTTAAATACAAAAGGCAAGATAGAGAGTCTATCTTGCCTTTGAAAAAGGTGGCGTGAAAGTAGGTTGTTAAGCAAGTGCAGATACATGGCATATGCGCTTGCTCAAGTAGTGTAGTTGGCTTTTAGTTGCCCTCAGCTGCGCTCTTTGCACTCTGCCCATTGCCCTCAGATGCAAGCGTATCGTCGCTGCTATTAACAGATGTCTTGCGGCCAGAGAAGAGGGCAATGAGAGTCTTTAAGTTTACCTGAGCCACGATCACCGCAACTAAGATCAGGATACAGCCAATGCCTTCTTTTAAGGTCAGGGACTCATTTAAGATGAGCACACCAAAGATTACGGCCATTACAGATTCTAATGAGAGAATGATGGTAGCAATAGTTGGATGCATACCACGCTGACCCACTACCTGCAGGGTATAAGCAACGCCATTACTCATTACGCCAGACCACAGCAGAGCTAAGGATGCTGCCCATACATCCTCCCAGGCAAAGACGTCATAGTCGACGATGAGCATTAAGATGAGCGCTATTAATGAGGCAAAGAAGAACTGACCACAAGAGAGGTACACGCCATCACACTTATGTACATAATGGTCGATAGCTAAGATGTGGAAAGTAAAGACAAAGGCGCACATTAAGATTAAGAGATCGCCTTTTTCAAAGGTTAAATCCTGCTTAACGCATAAAAGGTACAGGCCAATTAAGGAGAGCAATACACCAATTACAATGCTGATATTGATCTTCTTGCCTAAAAAGAGACCAACAATTGGCACAAAGACGATGTACATGGATGTAATAAAGCCAGCCTTACCTGCATCAGTGGTCACCAAACCATACTGCTGAAAGGACTCACCACCCACTAAAAATGCACCGCAAACTAAGGAGCCCATGATGAGATCTTTGCGTTGGTAATTTTGTGAGGTGACAGACTCATGAGCCTTTTGTACATCCACATTAGAGCTGTCAGCATCAAGCGCACTTGATTGCTCTTGCTTAGCTGAACGTGACTTAATCCAAAAAACGATAGGCAATAAGACTACAGCACCAATAAAGGTTCTAAAGAAGGTGTATGTAAAAGGAGTGACGTGATCCATACCAATGGACTGCGCCACAAATCCTGAACCCCAAATGGTCGCAGTTAAGAAGAGAAAGAATGACTGCCTAAGCTGAAACATTGTTATAAACCTAACTATCCACGCCGCTGCACTACGCAACAGTCAACTAAACATACAAGCGTTAACAAAAGCCACACGCAAACAGCAAAAAAAGCTTTAGTCACACGCAAACAGCAAAAGGCCGTGCGCTATCAAACTAGAGCCAGTAGCGCGTAAAAGTCTTGTATGTCTATCATGCTTAAACTCAGACAAAAGATTGCACGATGCAGCACCATACATCTAAACATAACAGCGCCACTCGATCACAAAGATCATTAACTAGCAGCCATGACCATGATGTATACGCCTTTTTAGCTAGCGCTTAGATCATAAAGATCATCAGTAGCTACAAGAAAGCTAAAGCTAAAAAACAGTAACTCAAGCTAAAGCAAATCATCCCTTAAAGGTGAATTTCATATCCATAAAGTCGAGTACGCTTAATAAGAGCAAGCATTGTGTTTGTCTGATATGAGGCCATGATTATAAGGCACTTGCACCATAGTAAGTAGATATTTAGCTTATCTAGGATACTTTGCACCACATTTAACCAAGAGTGCATGAGCCTTAGTTATCTCTTTAATTAAGAGGGCGCTGCAGCCTCACAAGATCAAACTTAGTTAAGTGGGAGCTGCAGCTTCACTAGATCAAACTTAGTTAAGTTGGAGCAGCAGCCTCACTAGATCAAACTATAGCCTCAACAACTTTGTAATAGCAGTACATAAGATCAAAAGGATAGGCATGCCGTAGCAAGGATTAGATTGCAATTGCCATGCGTTACGGATGATTTTTGGCGGATAAATAAGAAGTCTATGGGCAGGATGCTTAAGCTAGCCATGTTTAAGATCGTGGCTAGCTTGATAGGCTAAGCTTGGAGCATGGCTTAGGTTGCCAGCAATGTTGCACAGAGTGCATAAGCTGTGATTAGCTTCTTAGCCCATTGGAGTGAACTCAATTACATTGATTGAGGTAGAGAAGAAGCTTTGCTGAACTTGACCCCAGAGGTAATAGTTGAGATCAGGAATCGGAGGGGCGGCGTTGTTGGACTTGCTGATATCTACAGCAATGGTGTCACCTGCAGCATCGGTAAAGTAGTACTGAATGGTGTCAGACTTCTCTTTGTAGCTAAAACGACCTTCTAAAACTACATAGTCGTTGGTGTGGCCATTGTGCAGTACACCGTGGACAGTGTTTGGTTGAGTGCCTTCGATACCAAAACCTTTTGGAGAGGCTCTTTGAATCTGATTGTGGGTAAAGCCTTGTGGGCTTGCGTATACAGTTGAAGAGTTTAAGGTGTAGAAACCTAAGGTTAAAAGTGCAAGTAAGAAAATACCTGAAAGCACTACCTTGCCAAAAACGGTGGCAATGATGGCACTTATGAAGTTTCGTCGCTCCGGTGCGTTTAACTCTTTGTAGCGATGGGCTTGATCTTTAATCAACATACCCCCTCCTTACGATTAACTAAGGGCTGAGCATCATTACTTATCTGTAATCTCAAAGCAGGTACAAGTCTTAATGCACCTTGCATTCAATCTAAACTCTATGAATGACGAGGCACTGCACCTTATTCATGATGCTAAAGCCTGGCAAACTGGTTTAAAGCAGCTACATGCATGCTTTAAAGCTAGTTGCCAAAAAGCGGTACATTCTCAAATTGCTCTTTGTAATAGTATGCAGCTTGTTCCTTAGGCTAAAAGTAGTTTTCTAAGCTATGTATGTAGCAATACATAAATTTCTTTTGCTGCCATAAAGACATAGGAGATGTACACGTAAATCAAATCCTTAGAGCATGCTCTTATCTATTGTTAAGCACTTGTTATCAAAAAGCTGTAATGCTCGTACAAGATGACGCATTTATCAGCTTTAGTGCAGTTAAGAGCCGCCGCGAGCGGAGAATTATACTCGCGCTCTACTTTAGATAGCGAATACTAGCTGATCAAATAAATCAGCTTTGTACAATAACTTATGTTTTTATAAGCAAGATCACACTCTAGTGTCAGTAAGAGGCAAATTAGAATGCACTTACACACTCAAAGTGCTTCAAGTTAGTTAAGAAACTAAATGTACTTGCGCTAAAACAGCCACCGGTTAAACGTAAATAATTACTCAGCAAAGCAAGGATGCTTTGGCGCATCGTATTTCAAGCTTGCCACTCAATAGTGAGCATGAGGTGGCTAATAAACACAACAACAACGAAAGACTTGCCATCAAGCAATCTAAGAAACTACAGCCCACTAAAATACATGATGTAAAAGCAAGCGCACAAGACTCTAAACCAAGATACAAGTGCATAAGACTCTAAACCAAGATACTAGCGCATCACTTGGTTAAGGCCAAAAAGCATATGAGAGAGAATTATGCGTACTATAAAAATAAATGAGCCGAGAAAAGCAGCTACTCTGCACATAAGCAAGACTACGGGCGTATCCATAAAACAATAGTCCTGACAGACTCGCTCAGGTGATTGTAGTAGCCGTATTAGAGTTAACCTTTATGTGTACCAATGTACGGCCGTGAAACCTAGGCTTGAACTAGATCCCACGGCCGCTATATTGGGCTATGAGTATGGAAGACACATACAAGGATTGCTCTAGCAGCTAAAAAGCTATGCTAACTGGGGTCTTACAGTCAGAGTCTGTTGCTAGCCCAAGAATCGATTGGCTTAGTCACACATCAGCGCTTATGAGTTGCTTAATGGAGTAGTGCTGATGAACAACTAATCATGGGCTTAAAGCAAGACATCTTATGCTTAGCTTGAAAAGCTGCTGAATAAAAAACTAACACAATGAGGGTATATGGCAAGTTAACATTTTTGTGTAAGTGTAAAATTGTGATCTACATGCAAGTTTACTAAGCTTGCCTAAAACTCGATATTTATGCGAAAAACAAAGCAGAAAGCTACATGTTTTTAGCAAATAAAAAGTGCAAACAGTGTATATGTAGACTAGTTTTGTAGCTACCTTAGCGCAGGCTAACTTAAGCAAATCTCCACAGCTAAAAGCAACAGCAACCTGCCCATTTGTAAAGTTAACTATGCAATTGAATGGTGCAAGCGCACCAACATGACCCGAGATCTGAGCGAAGCTGCAGAAAATTGAATATTGAAGATGGTAGATGAAAGATCGTTTTGTCTGATGCAAAGAGATCAGCGTGGAAAAGTGCCAAGCTAGTTAATGATAGCTTTGCTGTTCTTATGCAAGTTGCTCTTCATAACAGACAAAACTTCCAGTAAATATGTCGTTATCTAACGGAAATAGAAACGGAGCCGACTTACTGTTAGAGAAAGGATCTGACTTTCTGTTAATGAATGGATCTAACTAGCTATTAGAGAATGGATCTGACTTGCGGCTAATGCTATAGCTGCAAAAAGATGTGCAGATGATAGTAAGTGAGGGCCAAAGATACTTTCGGGACAAAAGATACGCGAGGCCTCTGAGCGCTCTTGCGTTAGCGGGGAGGTGTGAAGGATTGTTACTGGCGGATGTTGAGTTTTTAGTGCTACAAAAACAACAAAGCTCCTGCTTTATGGTTTAAAGAGGGCGCTTAGGCCCTCTAAAACCCTATGCCATGTTGGCATTTAAAGCAGGAGCTGCAGTAAATCTAGGAGATTAGATTACTGTACGTCACGCATCTGAGAAGCTACGAAGGTCCAGTCTACGTGCTCTAAGAAGTCCTTGAGGTAGTCAGCACGACGGTTCTGGTAATCCAGGTAGTAAGCGTGCTCCCATACGTCAACAACTAAAATTGGGGTGAAGCCGTCAACGAGTGGGTTAGCTGCGTTGGAGGTGTTCATGATCTTCAGGAGGTTAGGGCCAGTCTGAACGAGCCAGGTCCAGCCAGAACCGAAGTTAGCAACAGCTGAAGCAGCGAACTTCTGCTTGAACTCTTCTAAAGAACCGAAGTTCTGGTTGATTAAGTCGAGTAACTTGCCCTCAGGAGCCTTGGTCTCGCCAGTAATGCAGTTGAAGTAGAACTCGTGGTTCCAAGCCTGGGCAGCGTTGTTGAATAAAGGACCATCGGAGGTGCGCATGATCTCTTCTAAGGACTTGCCTTCGTAGTTAGAACCAGCAACTAACTTGTTGGTGGTCTCAACGTAGGCGTTGAAGTGCTTGCCGTGGTGGAAGTTTAAGGTGTTCTCAGAAAGGAAACCTAAAGAGTTTTTCTCGTACTTGAGTGGAACTAATTCAAAAGACATTGCGATGCTCCAAAATTTGTGAAACTAAAAACAGCATATGCTTTAAAGCTTCATATAACAAGCTCACAACTCACAATTTCTTATCACATGATGTGATTTTCTCAATTACGCAGACAAAGGCGATCAACATAAATGCATTGTTTTACACGACCAAATTTGCGCTTTTGCCGCTTGAGCCTGATATGTATCGTATCTAATATTGAGTTCACTGCCTCTCGATCATTTTCATCACTTTCACAAGAATGCACCACGACTTTCTTAGCAATTTATCGATTATCAGTTCAAAAGCAGATCACGGCTATCAAGTGACACACGTTAAGCTACTTTAAAAAGGTAACTGGCTTTTTGGCAGCTTGTAAGTATAAAAAGAGCGCAGATAAGGCTATTGTGCTGCAGTTTCATCACACTCACCTTGCAAGGTGTTTATCACTTTAATTTGAAGATGATTATGGGCTTTTGATAAAAGTAGCAGCTATCTTAGACGTTGCGTAGAAACTTACACGTCTCTTAAGATCTTGGATCTGGCCATGGCTAGAGATGCAGTGTAATTGGTGCAGATCTAATTTGAGGTTGGGAATTTTGAGGCAGGTTGTTGCGGACAGATATTTTGAGTCAGTGTGTTGAGGATAGCGATTTTAGTGTGAATGCTCTGATGAGGCCGTAGAAGATTGGTTTTTTGCGTGGCGCTAAAACTTTAACGCCCGCAAGAGCGGGCGTTCAGATACAGTCGTGGCAAGTACAAGCATGTGCTGCTTGTCGGTACCATTTTTAGGCATCTTGTCAGGCTGTAATTTAGGTAGTTTATTCCCTACCTGGGAGACCGGCATACATAGTGAAGCGGTTATAGATCGAGCAGAATAATTCACACTCTTTTTCGGTGTCGTAGACAGCTGAGTGGGCATTGTTGTCATTAAAGCTAATGCCAGCAGAGATACATGCTCTTGAAAGCACGGTCTGACCGAGCACTAATGCGCCTAATGATGCAGTGTCGATAACTGAGAATGGGTGGAAAGGATTGCGCTTGTAATTAATGCGCTCTGCTACAGCGTTGATAAAGCTTAGATCAAAGGCACCGTTGTGACCAACTAAGATAGCCTTGGTACAAGCTTGAGCTTTCACTTCTTTTGCCACAGCCTTAAATAGAGGTTTCATGGCCTCAGCCTCATCGACAAGATTACGTTTCTCGTCGTAAGGATCAATGCCTAAGAAATCAATATTGTTCTTTACAAGCTGTGCGCCTTCAAAAGGACGGATGTTGACGCTAAAGCGATCTTTTGGAGTGAGCTTACCTGCATTATCAATCTGTACAGTGATCATACAGACTTCAAGCAGAGCATCAGTTTTAGGGTTGAAACCACCAGTTTCCACATCAACAACTACAGGCAGATAGGTTCTAAAACGATCGCGTAGTTGATAAGGCGGATTGAGATAAGGTGGGTTTATTACCTTGATATCAATCATTTAATAGTTACCGGTAAGAAGACATAAGTTCATCTAGTGCTATAAAGCTCTTAGCAAAGCCAGGATCAAGCGTAGACTGTCACTAGTTGCTGCATTTATTAGATGCAGTTGCCAATCAAAGATGCACATGTATGCATCTGTTGATGCTTGCTAGTGGTCATATAACAAACGCTCAGCATATATAAGTATAGACTGGAGCGTATGTATAGGATCGAACTTGGCGTTTGCGTGTAACTACATGCCTAACTTTGATAACAGCAGTGCATTTGCTTAGCTTCCTAGCCGTTTTAGCGATCTAGGACACATTGACGCTTTTTACGGTCAATATTGTGTATTAACCAAAGTTAATTGATTGTAGTTACTCAAAGATGATCTTTAAGTCTTAGTTAGTGGAGCCTTGTAGACTCGGCAAATTTGCAGCGTCATTGTAGCACAGGAGTGAATGTGACGTAGATCGTTGTGTGATAAGGATCTAGTGCAAGAAAACGCAAGTAAAGATTAAAAATTGCTCAAATTGGGGATAAAGCTCTCTGCTACTTGATAATTTGAACATGAGAGAATCAAGTGATAATCCTTATCTACTAGGAAAATCAAATGTGGATCTCCTTTTAGAACGACTTTTTTCACAGCAAGAAAGTGCATAGGGCAATTTTTGCAAAATGCTTATACATAAGTGGTTTTTCACACTTGTAAATACTGAAATCTACCAATGAACTAACGAAAAGTACTAATAAAATCTACCAAAACACCTTAAAAATTTACCATAACTACTTGGTGATTTTAGGAAAAATAGCCTCAACGCAACGAAGCACACGCACTTCACTTTGCAAAAACTCTGAGTGTGGCTTGATAGCTACTCTAACTACAGCGTGTCTTCGAGGCCTCTATGAGTTGATTAGTTCAGCTCTATTAAGTTGAACAAATTTGGTATACAGGTTCTTTAAGTTTGGTCGACTTAAAGAATTGCACTAAAAACTTGTTGATGACCACCTGCATGTCGACTGAAGAAAAGGCAAATTTGCTCTTGCTCCTCTTCAGGCAGGCGTAAGTCAACAAATAACATTCAGGATTGATTACTATGGCAAACCGCATCATTCTCAACGCAGTTTCATACCACGGTCAGGGCGCAATTCAGCACATCGTTACTGAAGTTAAGCAGCACGGCTGGAAAAAGGCTTTCATTTGTACCGATCCTGGTCTGATCGAGTTCAAGGTTATCAACCGCATTACCGACTTACTTGACGATGCAGACTTGCCATACGAGATTTACTCTGACGTTAAGCCAAACCCAACTATCGAGAACGTAAACTCAGGTGTTGCAGCATTCAAGGCTTCCGGCGCTGACTACATCTTAGCTGTTGGTGGCGGTTCTTCAATGGACACTGCAAAGGCTATCGGTATCATCATCACCAACCCAGAGTTTGCTGATGTTGTTTCCTTAGAAGGTGTTGCTCCAACCCGCAACCCAACTGTTCCAACCATTACCGTACCAACCACTGCAGGTACTGGTTCTGAAGTAACTGCATACTACGTAATCACCGACGTACAGCGTGGCCGTAAGTTCGTATGCGTTGACGCAAACGCCATGGCCTGCATCGCAGTTATCGACCCTGACATGATGTCCTCAATGCCACGCGGCTTAACTGCAGCAACTGGTATGGACGCCTTAACCCACGCTATCGAAGGCCTCATCACCAAGTCAGCTTGGGAAATGTCCGATATGCTCCACATCAAGGCTATCGAGATCATCTCTCGCTCCTTACGTGGTGCTGTAAACAACGAGCCTGAGGGCCGTGAGGGCATGGCTTTAGCTCAGTACTTAGCAGGTATGGGCTTCTCCAACGTAGGTTTAGGTCTGGTTCACGGTATGGCTCACCCACTCGGTGCAACTTATGACACTCCACACGGTGTTGCTAACGCCATCATTCTGCCTACCGTAATGCGCTACAACGCTGACTACACAGGCGACAAGTACCGTCACATTGCTAAGGCATTCGGTGTTAAGGGTGTTGATGACATGCACCAGGACGAGTACCGCGAGGCAGCAATCAACGCTGTTGCACAGCTCTCTAACGATGTTGGTATTCCACACAACCTCAAGAACATCGTTAAGGAAGAAGACCTCGACTTCCTCGCTGAGTCTGCATTCGCTGACGTTTGCACCGCTGGCAACCCACGTGATACTTCTGTATTCGAGATTCGTGAGCTCTACAAGTCTCTCATGTAGTACAAGCGTTGCACCGCTTTAACTACTAACAGGTAAGGATTGACCTTAGACAGGCTGCTCTTAGAAATAAGAGCAGCCTGTTTTTAGGCACTTAAGCACGCAGTCTCCACACAGCTTTTTTAACAAATGTGTCTCTTATGACATGCTCTATAAAAATGTTTCCCACCCTCGAGCGGATAAGAAGATGGGGATCTTTTTATAAGGCGTGATCTTATAGAACACATACTCAATCACTTTGCAAACAAGTATATAAAAGAGCATGTCCCACAACATGCCAGGGCTTAGCAAAGTATTAAGTGTTTTGCATCTTTCTTCCTGTTACCGCATTTTTGCATGCGGACTTTCCATGATCAAGCAGTTGTGTTGATTAGCTTAAATACACTGAGCTTTGAGTTTTGGCTCCTATTGGCTCAAAGCACGGTGTTAAGCCAAACAGATTAGAGCTCTAAGCTAGCCACAGAGCTTATGGTGCACAACTAACCTGTTTGCAGCCGTTCTTGCAATTGTCCCCTTTGTTAAGAACAGCTTAAAAAACATGCTTGATTACACTTAAGTGCATACCAAAAGCTAAAGGCCTTATAGTCTTCTATGAGGCCTTTTTTGATCCCCAAGCAAACCCTATAAACCATCCCTCCGCTCCATCCAAACTAATAAAACCGCGCCAATTCTGGTTAGACAAGGCTTTATGGGAACCGAATAAAAGCAAGCAAAGGCAAATAACACAAGCTTAGTAAATCCGGTCTTTAGCAATTTCACTTGCCCTCAAATCACATTCAATAAAGATCAGACACTGTTTTATAAAAGCACATTCCCACTCAACAGCTAACATGATCTCAAATTTAGTTTGGCTTTAAGCAGCCGATCCGGGGCGGATTTGCCTGGTTTGTATCTGTTAAGTTAGCCACAGTGAATTCAAAGTCAAACTCTTGAGTCTTATTGATGCTCATCTATGGATAGAGCAATCCTAGGCTCTTATAAGTAATGGTGCTGCAGCTGCAGCTGCTGCTAGTTGCAGTTAGCTTTAATGCGCTTTTGATACAAAGTTGTACCTTCAGTTCTGTATAGAAGCTTGGAGGTTTTAAGACCAACTCTGGGTGGTTCTGTATAGATTTGTACTCTGACTTGCTTTGGGCTCAGGTGATGTGGTGTGGTGGATGGTCTCAATCAGATCTTGGATAGGTTTTTTGAGGCTAGGTTGCTTGAAATAAGCTAGTTTTTTGGCTTTCTAATTAGTGTAAATGGCGTGTGTATGCGGTTTTATTCTTTTGTTTGCAGTGGAGGACTTACTCAAGAATAGGGGGCATAAAATGGTAGGCACAAAATGTTTCTTAAGGTGAATAATTTACCAAAGAGAGATGTTGTGACTGATAGGCAAAAATGTAAGACAAATGCGGTAGATATGCAAACAGCTTGGATCCTAGATATTACGCAAATGGCGTTATATTGGGCTTTTGCGCTGTTAAGTGAGATGTGGATTCCACTTTTTGAAAAGAGGTGGTATTTGAAATCAAATCTCTATCACCTTTTGTAAAATCGTTTGAAAGGTTAAAAATTTACCAAAACAATAGCAAAATATGGTCATTACAGTGTTTTGGACATATGAAATTTACCAAAACGTCCCGTTTTTGGTAGTTTTTGTAAATAACCTACCTTTTGAGATGAAAAAATTACCATTTTTGTCTTGCGCTTTGCACTACAAATAACACTGATGAGTCTTGCGCCTAAGTTTGGTTCTCAATCATTGATTCTCCTGTAGATAAATGCTTGGGCGCACAATGACTAAAGATCACTTTGTCGCTTTAGTGCTTAAGACAAGCGTACTGAGATATGCATCAGTTACGCTGGAGGCAAGTTCATGCTGAAGAACATTCCACCGATCATCTCCCCTGATCTGTTAAAGATTCTCTGCGAAATGGGACACTCAGATCGTGTCGTTATTGCTGATGGCAACTTCCCAAGTGAGTCCATGGGTGAGAATTGCTATGTCATCCGTGCTGATGGTCATGGCGTACCAGAGATCTTAGATGCCATCTTACAGGTATTCCCTCTCGATACTTACTGCGACAAGCCTGTGAGCTTAATGCAGGTTGTTCCTGGTGATCCTGTAGAAACTCCAATTTGGGATGAGTACAAGGCTATCGTTGCTAAATACGATAAGCGCGGCGCTGAGTGTTTTGAAAACATTGAACGCTTTGCATTCTACGAGGATGCTAAGAAGGCATACTGCATTATCGCCACCTCAGAAAAGGCTCTGTATGCCAATATCACTCTGCAAAAGGGTGTTGTCTAAAGATTCCGCTCCTTGGAATTAGGGAACAAAAGCACGTAGGCAGAGCGCAATATTAACCAAGATAAGAGCCTGACCTACCTGCTTAAAGTGCTACACAGCGACACTTAAAACATAGCTGTAAACAATCACATAACTTTCTATAGCCTCCACCACCCAAGCTGACAGGCCGGTAAACAGAGCTTAAGGATAAGCTCTACTTTGTACTGACAAGCTAAGCGCCACGTAGGCAAAGTTAATACTTGTTTAGTAGCAAAGATACGGCTTAACAGTCTGAGCGATTGTGGGACTCATGTAGGTAGGAAATACTTATGGCCAATCGTATTGTTCTCAACAACGTCTCTTACCACGGCGCAGGTGCCATCCAGAACATTCCTCTTGAGGTAAAGCAACGCCGTCTTCAAAAGGCATTTGTTTGCTCTGATCCTGACTTAATCAAGTTTGGTGTTACCAGCAAAGTTACCGATCTGTTAACTGAGAACCACTTAGATTTTGAAATCTACTCAGATATCAAGGCCAACCCAACTATTGAGAACGTACAGCACGGTGTTGAGGCTTTCAAGAAGTCAGGTGCTGACTACATCATCGCAATTGGTGGTGGTTCTTCCATGGATACTGCCAAGGCTATCGGCATTATCATCACCAACCCTCAATTTGCTGACGTAGTATCCCTTGAGGGTGTGGCTGACACCAAGAACCACGCTGTTCCAACTATCGCAGTTCCAACTACTGCAGGTACTGCAGCTGAGGTAACCATCAACTACGTAATTACTGATACAGCTAAGGATCGTAAGTTTGTATGCGTTGACCCTAACGACATGCCAATGATCGCTGTGGTTGATCCAGACATGATGGCCTCTATGCCTAAGGGCTTAACTGCTGCAACTGGTATGGACGCTTTAACCCACGCTATCGAAGGTCTGATCACCAAGGCCGCTTGGGATATGACCGACATGTTCCACATCAAGGCCATCGAGCTTATCGCTGCAAACTTACGTTTAGCAGTTGAGGGTGATCCTAAGGGCCGTGAGGGCATGGCATTAGCTCAGTACGTAGCTGGTATGGGCTTCTCTAACGTAGGTTTAGGTATTGTTCACTCTATGGCTCACCCATTAGGCGCTCACTATGACACTCCACACGGTGTAGCTAACGCCATCATTCTGCCAACAGTTATGAAGTACAACGCTGAGTTCACTGGCGATAAGTACTTATCAATTGCTAAGGCATTTGGTGTTAAGGGTGCTGAGAGCATGTCACAAGAAGAGTATCGCAAGGCTGCCATTGATGCCGTTGCTCAGCTCTCTCGTGATGTGGGCATTCCACAGGATCTTAAGGCTATTGTTAAGGAAGAGGACTTAGACTTCCTCTCTGAGTCAGCCTTCAATGACGTCTGCACTGGCGGTAATCCACGTGATACCTCAGTTGCTGATATTAAGGAACTCTACAAGTCATTACTGTAGGCCATAACTAAAGCCATACAGTTTAACTAGCTTACCAAACTACTGTTTGTAGGCACATGCAGAGGGTCAGTGAGTAATCCCTCTGCATGCAAAGACTTGCTCAATATAGATTTTTCAGAGCAATGTACAACGACCATTTTGGATTGTCGTTGTCTTAGCAAGCACTCTTTAAAGCCTAGCACTTTGCATTGTTTAGCTACGCTTTTGTCTTGCTTACTAAGATTCGGTCGTTGTGTAGGCTCATTTCATCAGGAGTTAAACCATGTCACATCCAAAGATCGGTATTCGTCCTACTATCGACGGTCGTCGCGGCCCACTGAAGGTTCGTGAGTCTCTTGAAGAGCAAACCATGAATATGGCCAAGAGCGCTGCTGACTTACTGCGCGCTAACTTAAAGTACACCGACGGCACCCCTGTTGAGGTAGTTATCGCTGATACCACTATCGGTCGTGTTCCTGAGGCAGCTGCTTGCCAAGAGAAGTTCCGTCGTGAAGGTGTTGATATCACCTTAACTGTAACTCCTTGCTGGTGCTACGGCTCTGAGACTATGGACATGGACAAGCACACCATTAAGGGTGTTTGGGGCTTTAACGGCACTGAGCGTCCAGGTGCTGTGTACTTAGCTGCTGTATTAGCAGGTCATGCACAAAAGGGTCTTCCAGCATTTGGTATTTATGGCCACGAAGTTCAGGATGCTGACGACACTTCCATTCCTGCAGACGTTCAAGAGAAGATCTTACGCTTTGGTCGTGCTGCTTTAGCTGCAGCTCAGATGCGTGGTAAGAGCTATCTGCAGATCGGCTCTATCTGTATGGGTATTGCTGGTTCCATCATCGACTCTAACTTCATCGAAGAGTACCTCGGCATGCGTGTTGAGTCTGTAGATGAGGTTGAAATCATCCGTCGTATGGAAAACAACATCTACGACCCAGAAGAGTTTAAGAAGGCCATGGAGTGGACCAAGGCTTACTGCAAGGAAGGCTTCGATAAGAACCCTGAGTCCATGCAGAACTCTCCAGAGGTTAAGGAAGAGCAGTGGGAGTTCGTTGTTAAGATGATGGTCATCGTTAAGGACCTCATGAAGGGCAACAAGAACTTACCTGCTGGCTGTGAGGAAGAGGCTTTAGGCCACAACGCTATTGCAGCAGGCTTCCAGGGTCAAAGACAGTGGACTGACTTCTACCCTAACGGCGACTACGCTGAGGCTTTATTAAACTCCTCATTTGACTGGAACGGCAAGCGCGAGACCATGGTTTTAGCTACCGAGAATGACGTATTAAACGGCTTCGGTATGCTCTTTGGTAAGTTATTAACCAACCGCGCCACTATGTTCTCTGACGTACGTACTTACTGGTCAGGCAATGCAGTTAAGCGTGTAACCGGCTACGATCTTGAAGGCCATGCTAAGGATTGCGACGGCTTCTTACACTTAATTAACTCAGGTGCATCTGCATTAGACTTCTCCTGCCAGGCTCGTGATGAGCAGGGTAACCGCACCATCAAGCCATGGTACGACATGACTGATGAGGATATTAAGAAGTGCTTAGAGGCAACCACCTGGAACGCAGCTGACTTAGGCTACTTCCGTGGCGGCGGTTACTCTTCACGTTTCTTAACTGACGCTGAAGTTCCAATGACCATGATGCGCTTAAACCTCGTTAAGGGCTTAGGTCCAGTTCTGCAGATTGCTGAAGGCTGGTCTGTTAAGTTACCTCAAGAGGTTACTGAGAAGCTGTGGAAGCGTACTGACTACACCTGGCCTTGCACTTGGTTTGCTCCACGTTGCGACGGCAAGAGCGCTATGTTCAAGACCGCTTATGACGTAATGAACAACTGGGGTGCTAACCACGGTGCTATCGCTTACGGTCACATCGGTGCTGACTTAATCACCTTAGCTTCCATCCTCCGTATCCCTGTATGCGGCCACAACGTACCAGAGGACAAGATCTTCCGTCCATCATGCTGGAACGCATTCGGTATGGATAAGGAAGGCCAAGACTTCCGTGCATGCAAGAACTACGGCCCTCTGTACAAGCTCTAAAATAGAGTTTTATCTAAAGAGCGCTAAGCCAAATCCTGCAAAGGGTTGGCTTATAGCAAAGCTAAAGTGGCATAGCCATTTAGCTTAGGACTTAGAGTACTTGCTTAAGTCTTATCAACACACACACTCAACGTAGCCTGCTTTCAAGAGGCAGCTTAGCTTTGTCTCTTCCTGCCTAAAGCAGGCTACTTTTTAAGAGCCTAGGCCCTAGCAGGCTTCTTTTTTAGAGCTTTAGCTATAAGATAGCAACCTTGTAAGACTCTTGGCTCTACGTCTTGTGCAAGACAAGACATAAGCATCTTTAGTATGTACTCATCAGCTTATTTGAAGCATACGAAGATGCACACAGACATTTGGTCTGTACTTAATGAGGAACACAATTATGCTGATGGAAAAAGCACGTCATGATTTAGTTGAGTTTGGCAAGCGTTTAGTTACTGCAAACCTGACTAAGGGCACTGGCGGCAACCTCTCTGTATTCGATCGTGAGAATGGTACTGTTGCGATCACTCCTTCAGGCATCGACTTCTTTGAGATTCGTCCTGAGGATATCGTCATTATCGACTTAGACGGCAAGACCGTTGAGGGCACTAAGACCCCATCATCAGAGTGGGAAATGCACCTCATGCCATATCGTCACCGTAACGATATTGATGCTGTTATTCACGCTCACACTACTTATGCAACCGTGCTTGCAGTTCTGCGTCAAGATCTGCCTCCTTCACACTACATGGTTGCTGTTGCCGGTCCTAATGTACGTTGCGCTCCTTATGCAACCTACGGTACTCACGAGTTAGCAGTTAACTCCTATGAGTACATGAAAGATCGTCGTGCTGTAATCCTGGCTAACCACGGCATCTTATCTGGCGCTCAGGACTTATTAAACGCCTTCAACATCATTGAAGAAGTTGAGTACTGCTCTCAGATCCACTACATGGCATCTTGCATGGGCAAGCCTCACATCCTCCCAGATGAGGAAATGACTTTAATGGCTGAGAAGTTTAAGACCTATGGTCAGCGTAAGTCCAACGCCTAAGAGTAACACTCTTAACTAAGGTATAGATTCAAGCTACTAGCCTGAGTAACAGGGCTAGTAGCTCTTCAAGATCAAATAGCGATAAATAGTATTTATCCAAGTTTGAGTCAGTAAAGGTAGTGACAAGCAACTTATTACTTATCTCACATGCGCCTAAGCTCTAAGTAAATACTGCTCTTACTTTAAAACTACCTTGAGTACACATATATGTATGCTTACTTCACTGAGTACACATATATGTATGCTTACTTAACTGGGCACACATATATGTATGCTCGCCACGCTCAGCTACCGCAAGGTACGCTTAGCACTTAGTTAGTGTACAAACCTAAAAGATCTCAAGCAGCTTTTAGGTAACGATGATAATCATGAGCTTAAGCTCGTGGCTATCAGTTGGTAGCAACACGGACGTACTACCAACCACGCTTGCAATAGTATTGCATCTCACTTTGCTCTGTTTGACCTGCTGTGCTATTGAGTCCGAGGGGCATCACCCAAAAACATAGACCATGTGCTAGGTGATCTCAGATCGCCACCTTTTGATGAGTTAAGGTTTTAGCAATGGTCTTAGATGTTCAAATCTAAGAGTTCAATAAAAACGACCCTTAGCGTTGAGCAAAAAGGATGAAACAAAGTATGGCTAATATAATTTTGTCCATGCAGGGAATCAAGAAAGCGTTCAACGGCGTTCCTGCGCTCAAGAACGGCGCTATTGATCTCTACGAGGGCGAAGTACATGCCCTGATGGGTGAGAACGGTGCAGGTAAATCTACTCTGATGAAGATTTTAACCGGCATCTACTCACGCGATGAGGGTCGTATCTTCTATGACGGAAAGGATGTTGAGTTCCATGGTCCTGCCGAGTCTGAGGCTGCAGGTATTGCCATTGTGCACCAGGAGCTGAATATGATGAAGGATCTGACAGTAGCTCAGAACCTCTTCATCGGCCACGAGTCCATGAAAGGCGTCTTAATCGATGATGCCGAGATGGAGCGCAAGGCTAGCGAACTGTTCAAGATTTTGAACGTCGACATCGATCCATCAGTCAAGGTAGGTATGCTTACCGTTGGTAAGCAGCAGATGGTTGAAATTGCCAAGGTTATTTCTAAAAACGCCAAGGTCATCGTCTTAGATGAGCCAACTGCAGCTCTCACCGATCACGAGATTGAAGAACTCTTCCGCGTAATTCGCGACCTGAAGTCAAAGGGAGCTGCAATCATCTACATTTCTCACCGTATGGACGAGATCAACGTGATCTCCGATCGTATCACCGTAATGCGTGATGGTGAGTATGTTGGTGTTTTAGATGCTAAGACCTGCTCAAAGGACGACATCATTAAGATGATGGTTGGCCGCGCAGTTTATATTGCACCTAAGACCAAATCAGCCTGTCCAGAAGATGCTAAGGTTCTCTTAAAGTGCGAGCACCTAAATCGTGGCAAGTTTGTTCAGGATGTATCTTTTGAGGTACGTGCAGGCGAGATTATTGGCTTCTCTGGACTGATGGGTGCTGGCCGTACTGAAACTGCCCGCTTGATTTTCGGCGCAGACAAGATGGATTCAGGCAAGATTTACATCAATGGTGAAGAAGTCTCCATCAAGTCTCCAAAAGATGCAGTAGCACACGGTATCGGTTACTTATCAGAAGACCGTAAGCGTTATGGTCTGCTCGTAGACAAGTCAGTTGAAGAAAACACTGTTATCGCTTCACTGCAAAAGTTCATCTCGGGCATGAACTTCATTGACACTGCTAAAACTGAGGAAATCTCTAAAAAGTATGTCAGTGAGCTCAAGACCAAGACTCCAAGCATTAAGCAGATCATCAAGAAGCTCTCTGGTGGTAATCAGCAAAAGGTGGTTATCGCAAAATGGCTGACTGATGACTCTGATATTCTCATCTTCGATGAGCCAACCCGTGGTATCGACGTTGGTGCTAAGAGTGAAATCTACAATCTGATGGAAATGCTGGCTAAACAAGGTAAAGCCATCATCATGATTTCATCAGAACTTCCTGAGGTTTTGCGTATGTCTGACCGTGTGGCCGTGATGTGCGAAGGCAAGTTAACTGGCATTCTTCCAATTGAAGAGGCTACTCAGGAAAAGATTATGACTCTAGCTACCCGCTAGTACTTCATCCTCAATAGATTGTCTGTAAAGCTCATATAGGTAAGTTTGCTCTCTTACCCATTGTCTAAAAGTGCTAAGCACTTAAGTGCCTCAAAGCAACAACTAAAGGCAAGATCATAAAAAGCGCCAAGCGGCCTCATAGCAGCTTAGCCACAGGTTCTAACCTTTAGCTACTTTAGACAGGGCTTGTGAAAAAGCAGGAGTTTTCCGTGGATCAATTAAAGAAGTTGGTTTCTAACCAACAGGCCGCTGTGGTGTTGGCCCTCGTACTCATCTGTGCTGTATTTGCGATGATGACTGATCGTTTCATGCAGCCAACCACATTTACCAATATTTCTAAGTCTGCTTACTACATTGCCTTCATGGCCATTGGTGTAACCTTCGTTATTGCCACCGGCGGTATCGATCTGTCCATTGGTACAGTTGCGATCTGCTCGGCTCTCGTCGGCGGTACGCTCATGGAAGCCGGATTGCCAATGCCTCTTGTTTTATTAACCATGCTCGCCACAGGTGTGCTCTTTGGTTTGATAAACGGATTGCTAGTAACGCACTTTGGATTGCCATCATTCATCGCTACCTTAGGTACCATGATGATGTCCCGTGGTTTAGGTTCTATCGTTTCAGGCACTAAGACTATCTCCTTCCCACAAGGCTCTGCTGATGGTGCTTGGTTCCGTGAGATCTTCATGATTACCTCACGCGATGGTTTCCTGCCACGTAACTTCCCAACTGGTTTCATTCTCTTAGCCATCTGCGTTATCGTTATGGCTTTAGTATTAAACCGTACTCAGATTGGTCGTTACATTCTGTCCATCGGTTCTAACCGTGAAGCAACCCGTCTTTCCGGTATTAACGTAAACTACTACGAGACTATTGCTTACATCATCTCTGGTTTCTTTGCTGCTTTAGCAGGTATTGCTTACGTAGCAGTGTTTACTACCGCCCAGCCAAATACTGGTAACGGCTTCGAGCTTGATGCGATTGCTGGTGTAGTTATCGGCGGTACCTCACTTGCTGGTGGTGTTGGTTCCATCTTTGGTACTGTGATCGGCGTCTTCATTATGACAGTGCTTAAGATTGGCTTCCCTTATATCGGTGTCCAGTCACACTATCAGATGTTCATTACAGGTATCATTCTGGTATTCGCTGTTTACATGGATATCTTAACCCGTAAGCGTAAGGGCCTCGCATAGCTAGGCACGCGCAAGCGGTAAGTCCCACCTCAAATGAGCTTGGCAAGAGCAAAGAGTTTCTTAATCATAAGATTGAGCTAAGTATTGTAGGTTACTATCCTATAGTACAAAGACCATAACTTACCAAGCAGGTAGTACTACATACTGTAGGTACTACCAAAGGCCCCTGCAGCTTTGGCCAACACTGCAGGATAGTATTCAAGGCTAGCAGCGTCCCTGTGACGCTGCTTCATCAGCAAGTGCCGCCATGCAGCCTACGCTCCAAAGCAGCTCTCGCTGCTAAAGCAGCACCCGTTGCTAAAGCAGCGTTCGCTGCATTTAGTTGCACTTGCAGCTTAGTATCCGCCATGTAGACAGTTAGTCACTGCACTAGATGGCGGCTACTTAAGTAGCTAAGCTACTTATACATAAGCCGTGCTAAAAACACGATGTAACAACAAGCTGCTGGGCATTGATTGGATGCTGCATAAGCAGTTTGCCTGTCGCTTACGGCTAAGAGACAGAAGACAAAAAACAAGCAAGACCGTACGAATTTAGTAAGAGCACAAGGACTGTACTTTAGCCTGACTAACTAAGGGAAAGGCTTGAGCTTTTGCAAATAGTTTGTTCGCCGTGAGATTACTTTGCAGCTCGTTGCGAATGGACTTTAGCCAGAAGATGCTTCTTTGCTATAGCAAGACTTAGTTTTGCTCTTGTATCTTCTGGTGCACCACAGCCATTGCACATGCTTTGGTGAGTATTTGCCAGATTAAGTACTTGAAGGTCTAGATGTAGGTACTAAGCCCCTGACTAAGGTTTGGTAGCCGTGACTAGAGTGGATAAGAACTTAATTAAGGCATCACTTAAAAACGCTTTTTATGAAGATTAGTAAACAGCATCTACTTTGACGTTTTACACAAGGCGCTTAAGTCATGAGGATTTCTTAAGTTAGCTTGCAAGAACTTAGTAGATACTGAAGTACAGGCGTACATTTAATTAAGCTCGCCGCTCAAGGAAATTGCCTTACCGAGCATCAATGCATAATGATGCATGAATGCAAAGCTTGGAACTAATCTAAAGTAGACAGTGTTAAAAGAAAATTGATCTCAAGGATTTTTCTATGAAGCTTAGCAAGTTAGTTTTAGCCTTAGGCGCAGCTGCATCTGTAGCTTTCTCCGCTTCTGCTTTTGCAGCAGATCAGATGCATATTAACGTAGTAGCAAAGGGTTTCCAGCACCAGTTCTGGAAGGCCGTTGAGCAGGGTACCCAACAGGCTGCTAAAGAGTTCAACGTATCTGTTGACTTCCAAGGTCCAGACAATGAGTCCAACATTGCTCAGCAGGTAGAGTACCTCAACGCTGCTATCGCAACTAAGCCTGCTGCAATCTGCCTTGCAGCACTTGATACTCGTGCTATGCTCGACTCCATCCAAATGGCAAAGGATGAAGGCATCCCAATGATCGGTTTCGACTCTGGTGTACCTGATGCTCCAGAGGGTGCAATTAAGGCAACCGCATCTACCGACAACACCGCAGCTGGTGGTTTGGCTGCTGCTGAGCTCAAGAAGCTCATCCAGGCAAAGCTTGATGCAGCTACCCCAGAAAAGCCAGTACGTATTGGTGTTATCGCTCAGGAGTCCAACTCACAGTCCATCGTTTCCCGTACTAAGGGCTTCGTTGATGCTTTCGTAGCAGCTGTTGGTAAGGACAAGGTATCTGTTGAAGGTCACGACTCATTACGCGCTAAAGTTAAGGGCGCATCTGTTATCCTCGATGTAGGTATTCCAGCTGAGGTTAAGGACGTTGACGCTGCTGCTGTTGCTTCTGCTATTTTAGAGAAAGAGGACATCATCGCTGTTTACGGCTCTAACGAGTTTGCTACCAACGCAATCATCACCGCTAACGAAGGCTTAGACGTTTTAGGTAGCGACAAGGTTATCGCTGTTGGCTTCGACGCAGGCACCAAGGTTCTTGACGCAATGGAAGACGGCGTATTAACCGGCGCTGTTACCCAGAACCCAGTTCAGATTGGTTACCAGGCAGTTCGCTTAGCTGTTGACGCAGTTAACGGCAAGCCAGTTCAGGACGTTGACACCGGTGCTCTTTGGTACACCAAAGAGAACATGAACGATCCTGAGATTAGCGTCTGCTTATACCGCTAAGTTTCAAAGATGCTCCCACTACGGGTAGCAATCAAATAACATAAGAAAAAGGGCGGCCCTCGGGCTGCTCTTTTTCTTAGTACATCTAAAAGAGCAGCCACATAGGCTGCTTTTCTCTTTACACCACCGCCAATGCCCATACTATTTAAGATCTTGAGGGTAACTAACTTTAAAGGCAAACAAACGCAGATCTCAAGCTGATAAGGACTTTAAGCTCATAAGCCATATGAACACACAAAAAACAAGGGCAGTCTTATGACTGCCCTTAGTGTTTGCATTTACGCGTGGAGTTATGTCTACGGCAGCAGCGCTCTAAGGCGCTGCAGCTACACATACGTGCGCATATGTGTTCAATTCCTACCAAGCTTAGCGATCTTTGCCAAACTACGTGAGCTAGGCGCGGGGCGGCGAGGCTTGCTCTCTTGGCTTAGTTTTGAGGGTGGTACTCCTTGAACTCAGAGGAGGCTAAGATAACCTTGCGGCCTTCAGCTAAGTCCTTGAACTCCTTGAGGCCAAGCTTTTGAGCGAGGAGGTTGCCGTAGGCGGTTGCCTCCATTGGGCCTGCAATCACCTCAAGCTTAGTAACGTTAGCTACTAATTGGCATAAGAACTCAGATTGAGTACCACCACCGATCATGTGGAGCTTCTTAAACTTATGATCGATTACAGACTCAATATTCTTTAAGGTCTCGTTGTACTTATTAGCTAAGGACAGATAGATAACCTTGAAGTAATCGTAGTCGTGCTCATAGTGCTTGTGAGTGAGGCCATCGATAGCCTCCTTTACGTCAAACTCGTTTTGAGAGAAGACTGCAGCATCAACATCAACAATATCGGTAATTGGGCAGTTCTTAACGTAGTCAGTGATCTCGCTAAATGGAATCTTCTCACCGCGCTTAGACTCTAAGTCGCTCTTTAACATTTCGAGGATGTATAAGCCAGTAATGTTCTTAAAGAACATATTGGATCCAGCAAAACCAGTCTCATTAGTAAGATCGCGAGCAAAGGCGTCCTTGCAGATCACAGGCTCATCGGTTAAGCCACCAATTAAAGACCAGGTACCGCAAGATAAGAATGCAGTATCACGGTCGGTATAAGCCTCGGTGAGCAGTACTGCAGAGGCTGTGTCATGAGAGGCACAAGCAATAACCGGAATGTCTTTATTTAAAGCCTTAACCTCAGGAATGAGTGAGTCTTTAATGCTACCAACTACTTCAGTTGGATAGATGACAGGAGCAAAGATATCCTTGCTAATGCCATAAGTTTGCATGATCTTCTCTGAGAACTCTTTAGTGCGCAGATCTAAGATCTGAGAGGTAGAGGCAATGGTCAGCTCCGAGCGCTTTTGGCCAGTGAGCATGTAGTTGAGTAGATCTGGCATGAACAAGAGGGTGTCGATCTTGCCCATGGTGTCATCCTTGCCCTCAAGCTCGTCTTTCTTATAGACGAGTAATTGGAACAGGGAGTTAATGGACATGATCTGATTGCCAGTAGCCATGAAGATGTCCTCAAGGCTGAGCTTTTCCTGGGCGTAATCATAGCCTTCGTTGTGGCGAGCATCGCGGTAGGAAACAGGGTTGCATAGCAGCTTGCCATCAGAGCCGATGAGGCCAAAGTCAACGCCCCAAGTGTTAACAGCGATGGAGTCGATCTCATCTTGATGAGCCACAATGGTCTCAACTACCTTGGAGACAATTTTGTCCCACTCCCAACGGCTGCGACCATTAACAGTCTCTCGCTGATGAGACATACGCATTACTTCCTTGCAAGTAAAGCGACCGTCCTCTACAGCGCCTAAAATTGCGCGAATCGAGGTTGCTCCGAAGTCAAAAGCTAATGAATATCGAGCCATGGTATCGTTCCTTGTAAACATCTGCTCGCTAGCATTCACAATCATCTCTCTACTGCGTTTAATGCCGTTAAATATCACCAATCTCTAGTAAGTACAAAGATCAGAAACCTTTGGCCTTACTAAGTGACATATAAGCAAGCTTAGCCAGCAGTGCGCAGTTTTTTACTAAATTTGCTAAGTAAATGAATGTTGTTAAATGCATACGAAGCATACATGGGAGGGTAGGTTTCATTATGGCCTGATGGGGTAGGGGATACTTGCACGATTTTCAGGTGATTTGGTAATATTTTCACCTAAATGGATGATTTCTTACCAATTGACAATAAGCCAAGATAAGAATCATCAATCTTAGGCATTCTTGAGGCACAGTAGGTAGTATCTAGGGTGTGACGAAATTTGGGATCCAGCTTCCAAACTTTAACAACACGGCTATTTACGGGCTTTAGCTATGTATTAACTGCCGCTAAAAGGGTCATAATATACAAGGTATGATGCAAGGCTTTGCGCTGCATGAAGGTGCTGTTTAAGATAAGAAACAGCCTAAAGAATAGTCTTTAGCATTCTTTAAGTTTGGTAAATTTTTCATCTAATATGAAAACTTACTGAATCTAATCAGCGTTAAAAGTTAGAGCATAAGCTCTTCATACGTGAGCATAGTCTGTTCATGTGTGAGTAAACGGTGTTCAAATCATCACATGCCTATCCCATCTTTAGTTTATAGATTGGATGTGCTCATCTAAGGTTAATCATTTAAGGTTAAACCTTAGCCCCTCAAGAGCAGTAGTGGTCTCTTGAGAGAACTGCAAGCATTGGTGTTATCTTGCTTGTTGTTCTAGAGTTGCTAACGCTTAGCAAAGTTAGCTTTAGTGTGTGTGTTAAGTAATTGTAGCTACTGCCTAGGACTTGAGCCTTGGCAGCATTTCTTATCATAAGTACAGGCTGAAGCGCTATGCAGGACATATTCTTAAAAGAGAGTAAAGCACATGGCAATATCTCATTCCCATTTGCTTTTTATCATGTAACTGAGAAGCATCCTCGCTATACCATGGAAACTCACTGGCATGAGGAGTGTGAGATTTGCCGTGTCCTCTCTGGTACCTTAGAGGTAACCATTGATGGCAAGACCTTCACCGGCAAGGGCCGTGATGGAGTAGGCGATATCTTTATCTTCAACTCCGGTGCTGTGCATAGTGCTATTCCTCACGATTGCGTATACGAGTGCGTAGTATTCGATCTGCACTTCTTGCTCCGTGAGCGCTCCTTGTCTAACTCCTTTATTTACTCTCTTTTGTACAATCAAAGAAAGTTCGTTAGCTACATTCCTTACACACAAGAAAAGCAAGCAGATTTAGAGGACATTTGCTCTATCGTACAGCGACTGTTCTTTACCTTACGTGATCAAGGTGCAGGCTATCAGCTTAAGTCATTTGGCATCATGTATTATCTTTTAGGCCTCTTTGAAGATAAGGCCATGTTCGAGCAGCCTAATGAAGCAGGCGGTGATGCAGTGTCCCGTATTATGAAGATGCGTATGGCGCTGTCATACATTCACCGTAACTACAAGCAACACATTTCTTTATCTGAGATCGCCGAGCTTTTAGATCTGCAGCCGCCATCAGTGGTAAAGCTCTTTAAAGAGCTCATCAACAAAAAGCCACTAGAGTACATCAATTCATACCGCATCAACTGCGCTCAGGAAATGCTCAAAGAAGGCCGCAATTCCGTTACTGCTGTAGCTTTAGAGTGCGGTTTTACCGATGTCTCTTACTTCACCAAGGTTTTCAAGAAATACACTGACCAAACCCCACGTCAGTTCATCACCAAGACTCGAGAAAATCCTGATCTCTTCAAGTAAGCAAATTAGGTATCAGCAATCCAAGCAAACCAAACTAATGCCTGACTAAGCCAAGGTCTTACTAAAATAAGGCCTGCATAAACCAAGGCATTACTAAGAAATGCCTTGCAACGCAACGCAACGCAGCGCAATGCAATTATTGCATGTGAGCTAAGGCGCTAACAATGCATCTAAGCTAAGTTAGCTAAGTCAAGTTAGCTATGGTTGAAAGCTAGCCATAACAACGCATAGAAACGGCGCTACGCTACATTCTTGCTCTGCATCAGCCAACGTATAACATTACCGCGCTCAATGGAGTAGCATTTAGCTGTTAGCTGTTAGCTGTTAGCTGTTAGCTGTATCGCGTAGCATCATGCAACGTCACAGTGCGGCAAACAGAGTTAACTCAAGACGGCTGATACAGCGTGCAAAATACTGATAAATTAGCATCAGTGCTGCATTAGATGCTTTGCAGTAAGAGCACTGCATGCATTTATCTTAGTTAACTACTCGTTATATTCACTTTTTGCAGCTTAGCTTAATAGCAGCTTCGTAGATCTATCCGTTTTTTGGGGAGTTACCATGTCAGCAGATCATATGGCCTTAGATGTCACCGCACAGGCTAACTCTCAAGGACAAGATCCTACAGCAGTATCTGCAGCAATAGTGATGCAAAACCATGCTGCAGAAGGTCCAGGCAAGCTTATGCCTACTGTTGCAACAGATAGTAGTGCTGACAAGTCGCTTAACAGCGCTGCATCAACCAGCGTAGAGTCATTGCAAGCAAAGTATCAGGGTGAAGTTCCATTAGCTATTGCTTTGAGGCAAGCTACTAGCTTTTTAGACGAGCACTACCTAGGTAAAAGTACCGATATGCCAGCCCAAGATGAAAAGGAAGGCGAGGCTCAATCTGAGTGCTCTCAAGAGAACATAGAGAAGAAAGAAAGCAGCGAGCAAAAGACAATCGCAGTGGATGAGCTAGTAGAGTCTTTTGAGGGTGATGATGAGATCTTAAAAGACCTGTCTAAGAGTGTCGTATACAAGGGTAACAAGCATACTCTGGGTGGCGATAGTCTAGAGTCTTTGTTAAGCGCCGTAGCAGCTGGTGATATACAGCGTTTAGGTTGGGCTTATCGCCTCTATGCCATGCAGCAAAGCGCCACACTATCTGTAGATACTCTTAAGTCGCTTCGTCATGAAGTTATCTTTATGATTGGACTGGCCTCAAGACAGGCACGACTTGCAGGGGTAAAAGAAAATCGTATCGTAGCACTTGCTGAGCGCCTTGCTATTGCAACAGAAGCTTTAACTGATGCCGAGCGTATACTTCACATGCGCTACATTGCAGCACGTGCTTTTACTGATTTAGTCGCCGCCCTCCTAGGAAAAAGAGAGCCTACTAAAAAAAGACTGAGTCTTGCCTCAGCTAATGCAGCAGTAAAGGAGAAGAATGTTGCAACCTCAAATGGCAATGCAAATGGTATAGCCGCAACCACTGGTAATGTAGATGGTATAGCCGCAACCACTGGCAATACAGATGGTATAGCCGCATCCAATGGTAATACAGGTGGTTTAGCAGCAGCCGCTGAGTTTCATAATGGAATGAATACAAGTCAAGGTGCTGAAGATGACTCAGCAGCAACTAAAGATTACTCTGCAGCGCATAGTGATGGTGCGGGCGCTGTAGCTTATAGCAGCACTAGTGCAGATGATACTGCAAGTTCTAATTCAGCGGCCTTAAGTGGTGATGCCTTACTATCAGGATCGAGTGCTGAGCAGGCTGCAGCTGTTCAATTAGATGCTAGCGATGGTGCTGCTCCACTGCCAAAGATGATAGAAAAAGCCTTACAGTATCTGGATAAGCATATCTACGAGGACATCTTTGTGGCGAACATTGCCAAAGATGTTGGCTGCAGTGGCGAGCATCTAAGCCGTCTTTTCAAAAAGCATTGCAACATTACCTTGATGGAGTATGTAACTAAAGAACGCATCAGCATCGCCAAGGATATGCTTATGCATAGTAACTGCAAGGTAAGAGAAATTGCTCTGGTTCTGCGCTTTTCATCAGTAGCTCATTTTTGCAATGTATTTAGAGAGATTGACGGCCTAACTCCAAGCGAGTGGCGTGAGGCTAATTGCAAGCAGTAAGTTTCTTACGTCGCATTGGCAAACTAAGCAAGCGAGAGTCTCGCTAGCCATTGTCTTATGAGGCCGTGGCTTTGTTCGTTATCCAAGTGAAGCAAATTGTGGCGATTGGATAGGCTGGATTTTGTCGATTGGATAGGCTGGATTGTGTTGATTAAATGGCCGGATTGTGTCGATTGAATAGGCGGGATCGCGACTGATTTAAGATGGTGAGCCGTATGCTTGGGTAGCTGAACTTCTGGCTAGAAAAGTACATTGGTGCGGATAGTTGGCCTGAGGCTTTTGCTCTTAGCTGATGAGAACGCTAAGGGGATTTATTGAGTTTGTCGCGGAAGAGCCCCGCTCATTGTATTAGATATTTGCATTGAGTTTGACATGCTCGTATGGCTATGGGTATGTACATTTGCTGCAATTTCGCCTTAATACTTAGGAGCGGAGTTAAAGGCGAGGTATGGTGCACTGCTTTTATGTAACTGCAGGATGGTTAAGTCACATGAGGCGGTGCTTGCAGCTAAGCTTATCTTGCTATGTCCCATACAAGACAAGTTATTTGTACATACAAAAGTTTAGTCTGAAGCCGTGGTTATAAGCATGCTCGCACGTGCTTATAGCCAGTCATCTATTGCCTATAGTCTTTTTGCTATGGCTCATAGATAGCGGCCTCAAACGTTTGTTTATAGCCAAGATCATGGTAGTGCTGGGGTCTAAAACAGCACCATGAATCTAAGATCGTAGACTCATGCAAGTATCTAACACTTGTTTGCGGGGCTCTAAACTCGGTGTAATTAGGTAGCTTGAATATCGTAAAGGCTAAAAGAGCGAAAATTGGGATAGTATTAGCTGCTGCTCTTTTAGCTTAAGCTTATGTAGCTACACTAAATTAGAACTGATAGCGGATACCTGCTGAGTAGACGTTCTCAGAGAAGTTAGTGCCAAAGAGATCGTCGTAAGCGATGGTGATCTGCTTGTTATCGATGGTGGTTTCGCTATTGTCGGTACCAGCATCAAAGCGTGCCTCAGCCCATACGTCGAACTGTGGGGTAACCTGCCATGCTACTAATACAGGAATAACCTTAGCCTCAAACTCGCCTACGAGACCGGCATCGTACTTACGAGCTAAGTAGCCTGTGCGGGCGCTGACACCATTTTCAAAGGTATAAGCAGCTACAAACTCATAGCCAGATACCTCAAGCTCATCGATACCGAGGCTGCCGACTACAGCTGCAGCTCCACCAGTGCGAGTAATCTTAGCAGTGGACACTACATCAAAGGTGCGCTGTTGGTACATGGCACCAAAGTAAGGGCCTACATCCATGGTGCCCCATGACAGGCCTACAGCAAACTGATCGTAGGAATCATACTGAATGGAGCTATCTGAAATAGCGCTAATGGTGCTGTCGTGACGCTTGGCGAGGCCTAAGAGAGCGCCTGAGTTGGAGCCGCCTAAGCCATCTAAGCTAAAGGTGTTTAAGCCTAGATCCTTGTTAGCAAACTCACCTTTCTCATAGCCAAAGCGGATATCGATTGGGCCAAATAGAACGTCAGGAGAGGTGTAACCAGCAGCAAAAGATACGGTGTAGTTAAGATCGACAGTCTCATCAGTGGTAATTGCACCATCTGGGTCGGAGCCAAAGATGTAAGCGCCATCTAAGTG
Organism: uncultured Anaerobiospirillum sp.; assembly: GCF_902485895.1. NCBI lineage: Bacteria > Pseudomonadati > Pseudomonadota > Gammaproteobacteria > Aeromonadales > Succinivibrionaceae > Anaerobiospirillum > uncultured Anaerobiospirillum sp. The sequence goes on from NZ_CABTML010000104.1 coordinate 55,237, forward strand.
CTCTGCCTTTTGAGCAAAGACATAAGAGGCCAGAACGTTAAAGCCCATGCCGGCCCACTCGTACTGAACTACACCACGACGTCTGTCATCACCGCCAGTAAAGCCAACACCACCAAAATCCTCAAAGATATCGGTCTGTGAGATGGCGTACTTCATAGCAGGCTCAAACTTACCAAACTTTACTAAGCCAGCATCACCAAAGTCTAAGCCAACCCATAAGGTACGAGCGTTAAATGACTCGTTATCATTACCATCAGCAACATCCCATTCAGCAGCGGCAAAACCAGCAATATCACCAGTGATGGTAGAGCGCATGTCTAAGCCTAAACGGCCTGTAGTGATAGTAGTTGCCTTGTCATCTAAAACACCTGATTGCTTGCCAGAATAGAGCACTGACTGTACGCGACCGTAAACATCTAAAGATGTACCGTCTTGGTCATAGAAAGCTGCAGCGTTAGCTGCGGTAAAGGAAGTGGCAGCAACAGTTAAAGAGGCTACTGCAAGAGCGATGATGGTCTTATTCATTCAAACTATCCAAGTCGTTACAAATAGACAGCAAGTAGTACACATAGCTTCATGATTTCTACCCAATATAAGCATGTTCAATTACTGATAGATGAAATCAGCTTATGAGTAGAAGTAAGAGGCAATCATAAAAGCTATGCTTACTGTCTTAATCGCATATAGACTAACTGTCCTGTTAGTCATTCCTAATTGTAGTTAGCTAACGCTAACAATAATACACAAATACTGCGCATGTGGCTAAAATTTTTTGTAAATATGGCTAAATAACAATTAATTACGCCTGTTTTACGGTTAAAACAGTAGTTAGTGTCTGTAACTAGGTGGTAGGAATGAGCAGAATCAGACAAGACAGGTGCTAATGCAGCTAAACGCTTTAGCTTTAAAGAGGAGTGATTTAGTAATTTGCCATAAGTAGCAGCTATTAGAAGAGCTCATTTCATTAGCATGCACATGATGTCTGCAGCGATGGGCAGTAGTGCCATACATGCTTAGCCTTTGAAACAAAATGAATTGGCTCGCAATACTTAAGATTAGGATGGATGCAATTTATAGATGCCGATGCCGCATAATGGCAATTGAAAAGCGAATACCTTGAGAGTGCATCAAGAGCTTGTTAAAGCTAACAATCAGTCGCGAAAAGAATAATGCACATAGCTTATCTTCATGAGCTATGGATAGTGATTTGAAGCTGGTGGTGAAGCCACCACCTTTGATAGCTAGCCAAAGATCTTAGTTAACAGCTAGCTACTATGAAAGGATATCTTGGCCCAATGGCCTTAATGTGACGGATGAGGTTGCTTCTATTGCTAGCCAATGGGGACTGCTAGATTGTCCAGCTGGCTAGCTTTAGCGAGGTAAGAATCAAGCCAGCTTTGGCTAGCTTGAGTGAGGTAAGAATCAAGCAGCTTTGGCTAGCTTTAGTTAGGTAAGAATCAAGCAGCTTTGGCTAGCTTGAGGAGGTTAGAATTTAGCTAACATTGATTAGACAATGCCAAGATCGTGTTTTAAGTCTTTGATCGCGGCTTGCAAGGTAATGGATAATGCCTTGAGGTATTCAATACGCTCGGCATCTGCCTCTTTTGCTTCCATCTGAATGGCGTTCTTAATGGATGCTAAGTGAGCTAAGCAGCGCTTGTAGCAAATAATCTTTGCGTACATTAGGCGCTCTGCACGCTTACGTGCGGCAGCTCGAATGCCTAAGAAGCCTAAGATAGCAATTGGGGCAGCAAGCACTAAGAAGCCAGTTGCAGCACCACCGCCAACTACTGCTCCGGCTGCAGAAAGACCTGATGCAATACCAGCGGCTGATACGCCAATCACGCTACCACTAAGATATAAAGCAGCAAAGCTAATGGCTGAGCCTGAGCCGATACCCACAGCAGTGGCTAATACCTCTGGCATTGAGGAGTTGTCGATATTACGGGACTTATTGCCGAGGCCGGTATCCACTTCGGCGATTACGTGCTCAACAGTTTTAAGCGCATTAAAGTTCTGGAATAGCATATCATTCTTACGAGTGATGTAGGTTTTTCTCAACATAGGCCCTCCCAAAACTTCCAATATGTATTTGATTATTAAAAAGATGATCAGAGCAAAAGAATATATGGCCTAAAAGCTTTACTTAAGCACCACTACACACTTAATTCTTTATGCTCTTTGAACAAAGAATAACATCACAAAACCTAGGTAACAAGCAGCGATTTGACTTTTGCGAAAAAAGTTTTACTTAGTGTAAGTTATTCTGTGTATCGATAACGATAACTGTAGCTGTAAATGGCGTAAATATGCTGTTTTGTAGCATAGTTTTAGCTTGAAAACTCTAATGGCGTAATGATAGTTTTCGATGGGCAAAATTAGGTGGAGTGAGTTAACGACAGCTTGGCTGCACACGCTATTAAACGGTTGGAATAGGGGCTTGTCTGTGGTCTGTTGTACTCAGCCAATGGTCAGGGAGTGAAGGTAGTATGGGGCGTTGATTATTGGACAGTGGTATAGCCGATTTTATTGAGGTGTTTTGATGATGGAGCTTTTATGAAAGCGCTTGATGATGTTGTTTTGAGGGTAGTGCATCGCCTCATAGCAAAAGCAAAGAGCCATGCACTTAAGGATTTGAGGGCATGGCTCTTGTGGCGTGGGCCGTTGATGGGCCTACGATAGGCCTACGATGGGATTTGCGGTGCTTAGATGTCCTGATGCTTAGATACGAAGTCAGGATCTTGCATCAGCTTGGTAGCCATCTTTAAGGCCTCATCAAAGTTGGTTACGAAAGCAACTTCAGAGTCTTTTGACAGACCTGCCTTAAAGAGCATATCCATAGGCTGCTTTCTCATACCTGCAAAGATGATGAAGCTGTGATGCTCATGACAAATCTTAACGATTTCTTCAATAGAGGACTCACCGGAGGCATCTAAGTAAGGCATGAAACGCATACGTAAAATTAAAATGCGTGGGATGGTGACTAAGCCCTTCATGCGATCGCACAGCTCATTGGCTACACCGAAGAACAGTGGGCCATTGATCTGGAATGCAGCTACGCCTTCAGGAACAACGATTTCCTTGGAGCTTGCACGAGCTGAATCAACAGGAGTGTCGTTCTCGCCATCATCATTGTCAAACTGAGTAAGACGCATCTGAGGATGAATCTCGATGGACTTGGACATGTGACGCATGAACAGCAAGGATGCGAAGGTAACACCAACACCAATAGCAACAGTCAGGTCAACTAAGACGGTAAGTGCAAAGGTCATGTACAAAATGGTACGGTCTGATGGAGAGATGCGTGAAATCTGCATAAAGTGCTTGATATCAGACATACCCCAAGAAACCATAAACAGTACTGCAGCTAAAGCAGCCATTGGGATATAGGCAAGAATATCCATAATGGTGTATAAGAACACCAGTAAAAACAGGGAGTGGAAAATACCTGCCATTGGAGTCTTACCACCAGATTTGACGTTGGTTGCAGTACGTGCAATTGCACCAGTTGCAGGAAGACCACCAAAGAAACCTGAGGCAATATTAGCTACGCCTTGGCCTACTAACTCTTGGTTTAAGGAGTGCTTTTGGCCAATCATGGCATCAGCAACTACAGCAGAGAGTAGTGCCTCAATACCAGCTAAGAAAGCAATGGTAAAGGCAGATGGGATTAAGTCTCTAACCTCTTCTAAAGTTAAGTATGGCAAAGTAGGAGTTGGAAGACCCTCTGGCATGTTAGGGAAGCGTGAGCCAATGGTGTCAACTGGTAAAGAGAAGACAAATGAGGCTAAAGATACAACGACGATAGCTACTAAATAAGCAGGAATCTTATCGGAGATCTTCTTACAAACTAAAATCACTGCCAGAGCAAATACGCCTAAGCCAACAGCGTAGATGCTAGTCTCATTGATGTGGGCAAAATAAGCCATCCACTTTTCAAGGAACTCAGCAGGTACGTCAGTAAAGGTAAGGCCTAAGAAATCTTTAACCTGAGAAGAGGCGATGATCACCGCAATACCAGTAGTAAAGCCGGTAATAACAGGGTAAGGAATGTACTTAATGAGCTTACCAAGTCGTGCATAACCAGCAATGATCAAGATGATACCGGCCATGACAGATGCGACGATAAGGCCATCTAAACCATAGCGAGCGATAACATCGAAGATAACGACTACGAATGCACCAGTTGGGCCGCCAATCTGAACGCGTGAGCCGCCTAAAAAGGAAATGAAGAAACCTGCTACTACAGCGGTTACTAAGCCCTTATCAGGAGAAGCACCAGATGCAACAGCCATAGCCATAGCCAGAGGCAAAGCCACAATAGCTACGGTGAGGCCTGCGATAACATCTGAACGCAGTGTTTTAAATGAGTAGCCCTCTTTAAAGCAGGTAAAGAGTGCTGGAACCAAGCGATCTGAGTTCTGCATTTTTCAACCAGAGATATGTATTTTGCACGACAGTAGCCTAAATACAGTCAGTCTTACTTTGCTTATTCAATACCACGCATATGTAATTAGACAAGAATTGGTTTGGGCAAATCTTGCAATTCTCTAATAAAAAAGTTACTTAGCTCGTATTCACTCATGGACTATGCAAAAAAGTCGCTATTTGCCATGGGATCCTTATGCTGTGCACTCCACGTTTGTAAATATAGGCCTCTAAAAGATCAAAACTAACAGCATTAGACTTATCAAAGATGCGTATGCTGTATCGCTACCTTGCTTGTTGCAATGGCATATAGGCTCAAGTCAGTCTCTGTGACTTAAGCTAATGTTTTATTTTTAGCAGGTGATAGTGTGGATAGCCGTATGCTATAAGGCTATGGGCTAGTAAAGCTTAGCTATGAGCTAAAACTTTTAGTAGAGTCTCGTCAGCTGTGGAGTGTTTAGTGATGGGCTATGCCACTCATGCATATAAGCTTGCGTATACAAGCTTAGTTGCTTTTACAAGGAAAGGGCAAAAGAAAAAATCACTAGCGGCTTGGGAGCTGAGCGTGGTTGAGAACAAGAAAAAGAACAGCTAATAAGCACTGATCTAATCGAGGCTCACCTCAATGGCTATGAAATAAGAGCAAAACAAGTTCTAATTAAGCACGCTGACAACATTAGTGATGCCATTCTTGCTAAGCAAAAAGTTGCTTAAAAGATCGTTACTTAAATGTCCTTGCTGCTAATATTTATCAGCACCAATGAGAGCGTAAATTATAGGCTGAATGCCCGTTCCTTTCAAGAAAAACCGGCCTTGTCTGAGCCTATTTACGAGCATCTAACTTAGCTAATCTTGCTAAAACCTTGTTACAAAAGTAAGTGCTTAAACTAGATACAGGACTTGAGCAATGAAGTCATCGTACAAGTACAAAGCAAAAGACCTCATAAAAGTTGCAAAATTTGCATTCAAGCCAAATTGTTTGAATAAACTCAAGCCATGATGCTATTCAAAGTCTGCAAAACTTGCATAACCACATGCCAAACAAGCAACCATGAACACAAGACATAAGCACTCAGACAATAGTCACTACCAATAAGCGACAATGCATCCTGTTTGCGTAAAGAAGCAAGCGATGCAGGATCAATTAACAGTTAGCCTTAGATGAGTGGGAGTTGGGCAATATCTAGCTTTAATCGATCGCAAGTGCAATAGGAGATAGGATTTTCAAGGCAGGAGCTACAGATCATGTCATAGTGGGCCTTTCAAACGACAACGCCCATGTCAAAGACATGGGCGCTGATATCGCAAGCATTACATGCTTGTGAAGCTATTAAATAAACTTCGTAAGATTAGAAGTTCTTAAAGAGCCACTTACCGCGTAAGAGAACACCCTTTAAGTTTAACTCACGGTCGATTACGAGTAAGGATGCAACCTTGCCCTCTTCGATGGTGCCGTAGTCGTCTAAGACCTTAATAGAACGAGCTGGGTTGTATGAAGCGCAACGTACTACAGTCTCAAGCGGCAGACCCATCTTCAGGTGAGCTGTCTTCATGCAGTCAAAGAGGTTAGTAGCTGAACCTGCAATGGTACCTGATGCTAAGGTAGCAACACGGTTCTTAACGAATACCTTCTGGCCACCAAGCTCATACTCGCCGTCCTCAAGACCAACAGCCATCATGGAGTCGGAGATAAGGAGCATCTTATCTTCACCAAACATTCTGAAAGCAGCACGTACTGCAGATGGGTGAATATGGATACCGTCACAGATGATTTCAGCCTCACACCACTGAGCGTCAGCTGCAGCAGCGATAGGACCTGGATCGCGGTGAGCTAAGCCTGGCATAGCATTGTATAAGTGAGTTAAATGCTTAGCACCGTTAGCGATAGCCTTCTTAGCAACATCGTAAGCGGTTACAGTGTGAGCAATAGAAGGTAAAACTTCACCAGAGAGCTCCTTAATAGCTGCAAGTGCGCCCTCCTCCTCTGGTGCAATAGCCATGATCTTGATCTTGTTGCCTGAGGCTTTGTTGCAGCGACGGAAGAAGTCTACATCTGGCTTATGAACGTATTCTGGGTTCTGAGCACCAACCTTCTTAGGGCTGATGAATGGGCCTTCCATGTAGATACCAACAACATCAGCACCATCTTCCTTAACCTTGTAATCACGTACGTTCTCACAAGCCTTAACGATGTCCTTTTCAGGCATGGTCATGGTGGCAGGGCAGATAGCAGTAATACCTGACTTAGCTTGGTACTTAGCGATAGCGTCTAAGGACTCTTCGGTACCATCCATCATGTCGTAGCCAACAGAGCCGTGGAAGTGCACGTCAATGAGGCCAGGGATGACTAATAAGCCCTTTAAGTCAACAACTTCGCCGCTAGTGGCGCAGCCACAGCCCTTGTTGCAGCAACTTGTAAAGTTCTCTTTTACCTTAGTAATGCGCTCGCCATTAACCAAAATGCGGCTGTCAGGAGCGAAACGGAAATCCTTGGTATAAACGTAACCATTTGAAAGAATCATGTGAACTCCGCGAAATTGTTGTAGCTTGACACTACGAAAAACAATCCAGTATGAAAGAGGCCTAAAAATAAAGTCTTAAACGCAAAAACGAGAATTAAGCGTCAATAAAGTAAGACTTATGCCTCAACCTTGCACAGAGCAAAGTACTCTGGCAGATGGAAATTAGGAGCAGGTACATCCACCTTGTTGTATGCGATGTAATGCTCGATTTCCTTGGTTTCAGAAATCTTGTACAGGTTTAGAGCAAACACGTGATTAGGACTAAAAGCGTCGTAATGAGCAAGTCCCTTGATAAAGTCGCGTGGGACGATTAAGTCAATCGTCCACTCATTGTCACTGATGCTTGATTGAATGTTGAGCGCACGAATCTCATCTAAGGTGAAGGCTGTACGTCCTTTACGAGAATGACCGTGCTTTGCGTAACAAATACCGGCAGCATTGATCTCAATATTTAAATACAGACAGTGCTCAAGCTGTGGCTTAAAGTTCTCATCGAACTCTTCGTCAGGGAAAGCTAAGAATAACTCGACAGCGCTATCTTGGCAGACCATGAGCATTGGCTCTTGCTGCTCTTTGGCGGTGATTTGAGGATTTGATTCGCTAACAACAAAGTGAACATGCAGTCCTTTATCATCCATGCTCAGTGTTGCCTTAGTCTCAGGCTTTACAACACAGTTCCACAGGTGATGGGTTAAAGCAAGTTCGACCTTATCAGTGTTAAAAGGGATCTTAAGCATGTTAGCTCCATATGCTACAAGGAATACCCAACGACAAGTAAACCTCATAGGACATTATGTAAACAACAGTATATACCCTTAGTGTTAGGTATGGATAAAAACTCCAAAATATTTTCAAGATCTAGAAAAATGTGGAGTATTTTTTCATTAAAGCTCTAGAGAATACAGCCATAATCCTGTTGCAGTGCAGCATAGAAAAGCCATTTTAATTAAGTAAACAGCTAATCTAGCTACCAAGACTAGTTTACAGCAAACCATGGCATTAATGCCATGTAAAATCAAAGCTTTAATGAAAAGACACTAGTAAAACAACTGAGCTAAAAGCACCTAACAATCAATACAAATACACTTACTACCAATTAGCTTTTATGGCTACGCAAGAGCAAAGGGGTACTTAAAAGTCAATGACTTAGTAAGAGGTAATGGCATCATCGCAGTAGCATCAAATTGCCCATTGCTGCTGTGTGGCATGCATTAAAGAAGGTACATAACAAAACGGCACCCGAAGGTGCCGTTTGTAAAACTATCTTTAGGTACTGTCAAAAGATGATATCTAAAGACAGATTAAGGCAGGTATTTAAGACACTCTTACTTGAGCATCTTCTTTAATTCGTCAACAACGAACTGTACCTGAGTGCCGACAATAACTTGAACGGCAGTATCTGATGGATGCAGAACACCCTTTGCACCAGATGACTTGAGGATTTCGTCGTTAACCTTAGAGCCATCAACAACTTCACAACGGATACGAGTGATGCAGTTGTCAACAGAAGCGATGTTTTCCTTACCGCCTAAGCCCTCTAATACCTTCTCAGCGTAGGCTACGAAAGCGGCATCACCCTTTAAGTCGGTAGTAGTAGCAGCCTCGTCGTCTTCACGACCTGGGGTCTTGAAGTCGAACTTAACGATTGCGATGCGGAATACGATGTAGTAAACAACGCCAACAACTAAGCCAACACCGATCAGGAACCATGGGTTCTGAGCCAGTGGAGTGGTTGAGGAGAAGAATAAGTCCAGGAAGCCTGCTGAGAATGCGAAGCCGGCACGGATTGGCAGCATAACAGTGATAGCTGCAGTAATACCGGTCATTACAGCGTATAAAACGTAGAGGCCTGGTGCTAAGAACATGAAGGCGAACTCGAGTGGCTCGGTAACGCCAGTGAAGAATGAACAGAATGCAGCAGAAGCTAACAGACCTAATACAGCCTTCTTACGTGAATCCTTAGCAGTGTGGTACATAGCAAGGGCAGCAGCTGGCAGACCGAACATCATAACTGGGAAGAAGCCAGTCATGTACATGCCGGTTACACCGTACTCACCAGTGCCAGACCAGAACTTGGTCAGATCGGAGATGCCTGCAACGTCGAACCAGAATACTGCGTTCAGAGCGTGGTGCATGCCGATTGGGATTAACAGACGGTTTAAGAAAGCGTATATACCAGCACCAACAGCGCCTAAGGAGATGATGGACTCGCCGAGTAATACTAAGCCATTGTAAAGCAGAGGCCATACGAAGAAGAGGATAGCTGCAAGAACAATGGAGATTAAAGCAGTTACGATAGCAACTGAGCGCTTTCCTGAGAAGAATGCGAGGAAGTCAGGGAGCTTAGTTGTGCTAAAGCGGTTGTAGCAAGTAGCACCAACGATACCTGAAAGAATACCGATGAACTGGTTGTTAACCTTATTGAAAGCAGGATCAGCTGCTTCACCAGTAAGGACACCAACGAAGCCTGGGCTTAATAAGGTCTGAAGAACAAACCAAGCAACGATACCAGCTAAAGCTGGGGTACCGTCCTGCTCCTTTGCCATGCCAACGGCAACGCCGATAGCAAAGAGAACGGACATGTTGTCAATAATGGCACCACCGGCCTTTACGAAGAAGTTACCAAGCAGAACTGCAGCGGTAGCCTCTACATCACCACCTTGCATGGTGGTAGGAGCGAGCAGGTAACCAAGACCCATAAGAATGCCTGCAACAGGCAAACATGCGACAGGCAGCATTAATGACTTACCAAGTCGCTGAAGATACTTCATCATAGACTATACTTCCAACCAAATGTGACATCCCGTGCAAAGGCGGTAGCCACGTCATTTACCGAAGGGAAATTAAGCTCTAGAAAAACAAGAATGTTTTAAAACTAGAGGCCTAAAGCCCTTATGCCATACGGCAAACAGTTTAAGAAAAGGTTGAGGTTTGTGTCAGACAATCTTAGCTATCAAATGAGCTCGCAACATGTGATGATTTGTCACTACGTCACTCTCTACAATGATTACTTAATCTTTGCTGCACAAAAGTCAGATTTCCTTAAGCAAGAGAGAATCGCCAGAGTAGTGTGTAAATTCTAATACCTGCCTAAAGCATATGCATTCTTGAAACTAGACAAAGATCTAAGTGCTCAAAAGTGCGATGCAAGAGAGAGAGAACACACTAAGGTGACTGGAGTGGGATGAGAAATCGGCAAATGTCGTTTTGAATGGCGACTGCTTTTGCATTCTAATACCCTGTAGATGCGCAGACAAAATGTCAGCCCATCTGTCATTGAAATTATCCGACCGATCGAGCAAATGAGCAAAAGCAATCACTTCAATTTGTGCGATCGTGCACATTTGTGAAACAGATTTTCACTTTTTACGAAAAACGAGCAAAAACTTGATATAGCGATACCACCTGCTTAACCGTGATCTACATGCCATTTTCTAAGGAAAATTCGGCAAATCTAAGCCATTTAAAGGCATCAGGTTGTATCACAAGTGAAGATGGTAATTGAGATGAAGAACACATTGCTCTGATCCATAAAAAAACATGCAAATGAAATAAAGTTTCAGAGCATAAACAAGATATATAGGCTGTTTGTAATGGGGTTATGATGGTGTTTGTACCAAAAATGATTTTTTAAACAAAATCAACACAAATTTTGTAATTTCTCGCGTGTAAAAAGATCAGAGTTACTGATAAAGACTAGTAAGATCGCCACTTATAAGCCAAAGTAGCAAGATCACGGCCACATAAAAACAGTGGATCCTATAAATATCACAATGTAAACGTTTCCACAGAAAATTGCAGAAAGGCCATCATTGTTCAATTCGCAGCGAAAATGGACTGCCAAAAAAGCAAAACCGCCCTTGCTAAATTCATAGCAAGAGCGGTTGTAAGTTCAAAATCAGCCTACGATCTTCTTAACATGCTAAGCATGCTCTAGGCTGACTGAGCTTGGGCTCAGGACTACAGGTTTTCCTGTAAGAACTTTAATACAGCTTCTGCTGCAGCTTCTTCGTCTGCACCGTCAAACTGTAAAGTGAGCTCATCACCTTGTGCCATAGCAAGCTTCATAACGGCTAATAAGCGCTTGCCGTCGATAAGAGCATCAGGCTTGCCCATCTTGCAGTCACATGCAAAGCCTGCAATGACCTTAACAAGCTGGCCAGCTGGACGAGCATGAATACCACGTGGGTCGGTGATCTTGTAAGTAATTGTCTTCATAAACAAAACCTCATCTCTTGTGCATCTGTATGTGCCTAAATATAGGACATTGCCATACACAATTGAGCTGTATCAAACGATTTAGAAAACTTTCAAATCCTGAACTGCAAATCTTGCAGTCTTACTATCATACCGCGATAAGAGCATTTGTGTATAGAGTAATCTTGAGTTTGTGAAAACGTTTACATTTTGTGAAAAAAGCCATTCTTGCCCACCAAAGCCCCAAATGCAAAGCCCATCTAACTTCCCTCCAAGATCGCCACCTTTTAAACCCCAAAGAAAACCCACGATCCCCATCCACTCATCAGACAAGAAGTTCTGTTCAATCGAGCAGTTTCACGCCAAAATTAGCAACTTTGAAGCACACCCAAGATCAAAGTTTCTTGTGAATTGGTATTGCCAAAAAACAGAAAACCCCGCATAAAGCGGGGTCTTCCAAGGAGTTTTCTCTCCTAGCTAAATGCTAAAAGCGTATTAGCCTAAGAGGCTTAAGCCAAGCTGTGGACGTGTGTTAGCCTGCATCAGCATTGATGAAGCTGCCTGCTGGATGATGTTCTGCTGGGTAAGGTTTGCAGACTCTTCAGCAAAGTCAGCATCACGGATACGTGAGCGAGCATCAGCCTCGTTAGCAGCAACGTTAGACTGATTGCGGATAGAGGACTCAAGTCGGTTTTGGATTGCACCTAAGTTGGCACGCTGGCTGTCAACCTGACCAATCATCTTGTCCATCATTCCGATAACGGCATCTGCGCTGCCTGCGGTAGAAAAGTTAACTGTAATAGCGCCATTTGCGCCTTTTACGAATGCAGCTGTGCCAGCAGCAGCTGCAAAGTCTGTATCTGCTAAACCAGCAGCGCTACCAATCTTAGAGAACACCATGCTGCCAATTTGCATTGAGATGGTATCGCCCTTGTTGGAGCCTACTTGTAAAGTAACAGTACCTGCTTTGCCAGCATCATTTGCTGCAGCTTTGGTGAAAATTGCAGATTCATCAGCCTGTAAACCCTGCAAGATAGTCTTGCCACCATAAGTGGTCTGCTTAGCAATACGACTGATTTCAGTTGCTAAAGAAGAAGCCTCTTTTGAAAGTGCCTGTTTGTCAGCTAAGGTATTGGTGCCGTTAGCTGCCTGAACAGCAAGAGTACGGATCTTCTGGAGCATGCCAGAAACTTCGTCCATGCCTGCTTCAGCAGTCTGAGCTAAAGCGATACCGTCAGAGGCATTACGGTTGCCCTGGTTGAGGCCGTTGATTTGGGAGGTTAAACGATCAGAGATCTGCAGACCAGCAGCGTCGTCCTTGGCGCTGTTGATACGCATACCGCTTGATAATCTCCGGTATGTAGTAGTGAGCTGGTTCTGAACGTTGCCTAAGTAGCGCTGGCCCTGAAGAGCGCTGTAATTTGTATTTACATATACTGCCATTTTAAGCCTCTCCTAATTAACCAATCAGGCTTAAGCCAAGCTGTGGACGGGTATTAGCTTGCATCAGCATGGAGGATGCAGCCTGCTGAATGATGTTCTGTTGGGTAAGGTTTGCAGACTCTTGAGCAAAATCAGCATCACGGATACGGCTACGAGCATCAGCTTCGTTAGCAGCTACGTTAGACTGATTGCGGATAGATGACTCTAAACGGTTCTGTAAAGCACCAAGGTCGGCACGCTGAGCATCAACTACAGCAATCATCTTATCCATGTGCCCAATAACAGCTTGGGCATTTTCTGCAGATGTGAAAGAAACCTTCATTACACCATTTGCAAAACCAAACTGCTTGTCAGCGTCAGTGGCACCAGCAGTGACGTTATCTTTCAGGCCTGCACTAGATGCAATCATTGAGAACATAAAGCTCTTGATCTCAAAGGAAATGGTGTCGCCCTTGTTAGAGCCTACTTGCAGAGTTAATTTACCAGTAGAGCCAGCTGCAGCACCTTGCTTAGTACCTTCATAGATACCATTTGCATCCTGATATCCTTTAAGAATCTTCTTTCCGCCGTATGTGGTTTGGTCGGCAATTCGAGAGATTTCGGTTGCTAATGATGATGCCTCTTTTGAAAGAGCCTCACGATCTTCCTTTGTGTTTGTACCGTTAGAAGCTTGAACAGCTAAGGTACGGATCTTCTGAAGCATGCCAGCCATCTCGTCCATGCCAGCTTCGATGGTTTGGGAGAGTGCAATACCGTCAGATGCGTTGCGGTTACCTTGGTTGAGGCCGTTGATTTGGGAAGTTAAACGGTCAGAAATCTGAAGACCAGCGGCGTCGTCCTTGGCACTGTTGATACGCATACCGCTTGATAAACGCTGGTATGTAGTAGTGAGCTG